>NZ_DATMTE010001080.1:0-2375 GCF_035564935.1 Chitinophaga sp.
GTTTCAATCTTCTCTGTAGACAGGAATGTAGCTTCGGCCTTAATAAACAGTTGTTCATCATAAGTGCCCAGGTTAATTTTCTGATCAGCTGCATTAAATAAATTCCCCACATCAGAAACACTGCCTGCAGGACTTGTAAGAGAAGCGCCTATTACCCTTCCTACATACTGGCCGCCGGCAATTGTATCTGCCACTACAGCTAAACGTGGATCATTTTTAGCTTTCAGGAAGTTAATAAAGGTACTGGAAGAAACAACGCTTCCCCAATTTTGCACGAACTGATACCAAGGTGATTCAGAACCTGCCCCGGTGGCAAACTGAAAGGCAGCATTTCCTGTTTCATCCGGGAAGGCCTTAGCAATAGCAGTCAATGCCAGGTTAGCCTGCGTTTGCTTATTATGATCAGGCGCGTAACTTAAACGAAGCGCATAACGGGCTTTCAGGAAATAGGCAAATGAAGTCCATTTATCAATGTCACCACTAAAGATCAGGTCTTTCGAATCAGGAACAATTGTGTTATCTTCCTCACCTAACAAACCGATTGCGGCATCCAGCAAACCACCAATGGCTGCATAGATGTCTTTCTGTGAATCATATGAAGGTTTCAGGTTCTCAAATCCACCGAAGGCTTTGGAATAAGGAATATCATTCCACACATCTGTGGTCACCGCCAGGTTATAGGCAATCAATATTTTAGCAACTGCTTCATAATGTTTATGTCCGGCGGTATTGGCCTGGCTTTCCAGTGTTTTCAGATTCTGCAGCACTGCAGGATACATATCAAACGCCCAGGTATTATTTACATCTGATGAAGTTACTGCATAAGAATCCCAGTCGGGACCTGCCTGATTATAAGCCAGTTGCTGTGTCCAGAATGTACTGGTTCTGGCCGGGTAACCACCTGTAATAGCAAAGGCGGTATTAAGCTCAACTCCGGATAACAAAAGTGCATCACTCACTTTTGTAGCACTGGCCGGATCATCATTTACATCGAGGAACTTTTTGCATCCCGCACCGGATAATAAAATGCCCCCTGCTAATATGGATATAATTATCTTTTTGTTCATCATTACTCAGTTTAGAAAGTTAATTTCACGGTTGCATTATAAGATCTGGTAGAAGGTGATACGAAGTTCACCATGCCACCTGCGGAGTTATCACCTGAACCATACAAGCTTAACTCAGGATCGGATCCGGTAAAGTTTGGTGCATATAACCAAAGATTCCTGCCTGCAACCGAAATGGTAGCTCCTTTAATAAAGGTTTTTCCTAACAATTTTGATGGTAAGGAGTAAGCTACTGTTACGTTTCTCAATTTCACGAAGGTTCCATCCTGTACTACGTTTTCGAACATTGTTCTCCAATAGTTCCTGTAGTAAACCTGGTCTGTTTTAATAGCTACTGTATTGGGTTTGCCATCAGCGGTTACACCATCAAGTATAGTAGTTCCTTCCCTGTTATTGGTTCGTACACTTTGACCGGAACCAGTTAAATAGTATTCATCAAAATTGAGGATGTCTCCACCAAAACGGCCATCAAATGTAAATGACAGGTCAATGCCTTTATAAGACAATGTATTAGTTACGCCGCCAATCCATCTTGGTTGTATATTTCCAATGTTAGCATCTCCGGTTTGATCCAGAACAGGATAACCTTTGGCATCTATCAACTTTTCTCCTGTGGAGTATCTTGCCTGCTGGGAGCCAACAATGGAACCATAAGGCTGACCTGCGATGAGGAATATACCCGGAGAAGTAAAGCCGCCGATCTGGATACGGTCAACACCTTCAGACAATTCGTTGATCATACTCTTGTTCCTGGAGTAGTTCACTGCAATGTTCCAGTTAAAGTTTCTTGTTTGTACAGGACTGCCTGTTAAAGTAACTTCCACTCCTTTGTTGGTGATTTTACCCGCATTGATAATAGCGGAATTAAAGCCGGAACCAGCGGAAATTTCAGATGTGTAGATCAGGTCACGGCTGATTTTATTGTAATAGCTCACTTCTAATCCGATACGGTTACCGAACCATTTGGATTCCAAACCAACTTCAAATTCCTTGATGCTTTCAGGTTTTAAACCCGGGTTACCAAGCACATTGTTTTGAGAGAATGCGTTTACTCCATTAAATGGTATGATAACAGTTCCGTCCAAAGCATCTGAGATAGAGGTTTTGAGGAATGGTGTTTTTACCCTGTAAGGAGGGGCATCATTACCAATACCGGTATAACCCACTCTTAACTTACCGAAGGATAACACCTTGCTGTCTTTCAGACCTGGCAGCTCAGAGAAGATGAATGCTGCAGTAGCAGATGGATAGAAATAAGAGTTATTTCCGAACGGCAGGGAAGAAGACCAATCATTTCTTCCGGTTAAT
>NZ_DATMTE010001081.1:0-18065 GCF_035564935.1 Chitinophaga sp.
GCGGCGCCACCGTATGGAACATCTATGAAAATAATACAGATCAGAACAGGCGTAAATTACTGGCAGGCGTACAACTGAATTATGAAGCCACCGATTTCCTGGATTTTATTTTCCGGGGAGGATTGGATAATAATACCAATGAGATGACCATCAAGAACAGACCCACTGATGTGATAGGCATCACAAAAGTGTACTATGGTCATGGTACAGAGCGCGATAACGCTTCCAACATGGACTTCATCGGAACGCTGCATAAAGATAAAATGCTGAATGGTGTGCTCAACGCAAAGTTCTCGCTGGGTGGAACTATTTACCAGCGCGATATGTACGGCATGTTCAATTACAATGATAACTGGGCTATTCCGAATGTATATTCACTGAACACAGGTACCTATCTCGGCAACCCGCACCCGGTAACAGAAAGCCAGTTGCGCAAACGCATGAATTCTGTGTACAGTTTCATTAACCTGTCGTACAAGGATTTTCTTTACCTGGATGTAACCGGTCGTAACGACTGGTCATCTGCCCTGCCCAAAGGACAATGGTCTTATTTCTTCCCATCCTTTGCAGGTAGCTTTGTATTTTCTGATCTGCTGAAAGCAGATCCTGCTGTATTCAGTTTTGGTAAAGTAAGGGTGGCATGGGCACAGGCTGCAGTAGATCCGGCACCTTACCAGATCAACTACAATTATTCCGGTGTAACCTTCGCAGGCCAGGCGGCTACCATGTTACCGGGTTCATTACCGGCGCGCGACTTTAAACCTGCTATTAATACTACCGCCGATTTCGGCCTGGTATTGGGTTTTCTCAACAACCGTTTGAATGCTGATTTCAGGTATTACAAAGGAAAATCCAGGAACCAGATCCTCAGTTCCCCGCTGCCTATGAGTTCAGGCGTAAGCAGCATTGTAGTGAATACGGGCGTACTGGAAAATTCAGGACTGGAGCTGATCCTGCGTGCTAAAGTAATTGACACGAAAGACTTTGGATGGGATGTATCCCTCAACCTGGCGCACAGTAATAATAAACTGCTGTCGCTGTCAGACGGTACCGACCGTGTAGATATGGCCAGCGCCTGGAACGATGGCGGCGCACATGGCCCGGTTATTTCTGCGCATGTAGGCGACCAATTCGGTACTATTTACGGGTATGATTATAAATACGATAAAACTACCGGGCTGCCGCTGATGGTGAAAGATCCCTTTGGTAACTCCGCTATGAATGGTACCCTGTACCAGGCTACAGACGGTTTGGTGCCATTGGGCAACGCCACTCCTAAATTAACAGGCGGTATCACCAATACCTTCAGGTTCAAAGGCGGCATTTCAGTAAGTACCCTCATTGATGCAAAAATTGGCGGCGACATCTGGTCCGGTACCTATGCCACCATCATGCAACAGGGACAGGCGCCGGAAACACTGAAAGAAAGAAATGGCGGTGGATTACCCTATACCACACCTGATGGCACACAAACCAACTGGGGGGTAATATTGCCAGGTGTGTTCCCTGATGGAAAGGTGAATGATAATGTAGTGCATTACTATTACAAATACATGCCATATGGCGTATGGAGCAGTACTGATCTGGGTTCCGGCGTAAAAGGAAGCGACTGGATCAACAAAGGAGCTGTGCTTGAAAATACCTGGGTAAAGATGAGGGAGATCTCTGTGAACTACCAGGTGCCACAGAGCTTTATCAGGAAAACAAAAGTATTCCAGGCAGCCTCCCTGTCGCTCGTAGGAAGGGATCTTTTCTACCTCTATACCACTTTGCCGGATCATATCAATCCTGAAGGCGTGAACGGCGCCGGTAATGCGCAGGGCCTGGAGTTTATGTCTATGCCAAGTTTCCGCTCCTTAGGTTTCCAGGTAAGGGTTTCTTTTTAAGGAACAGATCATCTCACTGATTAAAATGTGCAAAACATGAAGAACGCAAAGAAAATATTTCTCTATATAGCCGGTATTTCCGTAACGCTTGGTGCGTGTACCAAAGATTTCCAGGAGATCAACACCACGCCGGGATTACCTACCAGCACCACCATACCGCCCATGGTAAACGGGGTGATCAGCACGTTGTTCCTGAAAGGGCAGGAGCAGGCTGCCATTCATAACGAATATTATTACCCGGTTACCCAGCTGGCTGGCCTCAGTGGCAGTTCGGGCTACCTGGTACAGAATGGCGCACTGGACATCTGGAATGATTATTATGCCACCCTGCAGAACCTGAACCAGATCCAGGATAAGATAGATGCTTATGAGGGAGACAAAGCGGAGATGGATAATATCCAATCCATTACTTACATTTTACGCGCCTATAAAACGCTGCGTATCACTGATCAGTTTGGGGATATTCCTTACTCGGAGGCTGGTAAGGCTTATACCTATAATACCACCAACTACCGCCCGAAATATGATTCCCAGGAAAGCATCTATAAAAGTTTACTGGAGCAGCTGAAATGGGCGTCGCAACATCTTACCACCGCTGCAACTACGCCTGGAGGTAAACCTTATCAGTCGCTGGGCGCTTCGGAAACACTGTTTGCCAACAGCATCGCCATGTGGCAGAAGTTCGGCAATTCATTGCTGCTGCGTTATGCCATGCAGATAGTAGAGAAAGACGCAGCTACCGCCACGCCTTACCTGCAATATGCCCTGAGCGGTATTCCGCTGATAGGAGAAGGGGAAGATGCCGGCATGTGGCCGGGGAAACTGGGGGGCTATGTGCTGAACGACAGCCGCTTCTGGTCTTTCACCTCGCATAAATTTGTGCGCTTAAGCACCACCTGCTGGAACATGATGGCGGATGGCACCACTACGGCGCAGATCTTTGACCCCCGGGCGGTGTTATTCTTTGAAACCAACCAGGCCGGCCAGTGGGCGCCACTACAGCCTGGCAGCACCGTGAGCGATAATAACAATCCTTATCAGGATAAGCGGGATGCGGATTTTACGAACAAAGACAATTGTAAATTTTCTCCGTTCAATTATTACATCGTACGGGATATTTACTACCAGCCGGAATTATTTATGACGGCAGCCGAAGTACGCTTCCTGAAGGCGGAAGCGTATGCCCGTGGTCTTGGTGTGGCTAAGAATATGGCCACTGCGGGAACCGAGTACACTGCAGGTATTACCTCCGCTGTGAATTTCTGGTATTACATCGCGCATAATACCAATGTGACCAACGATGCATGGTCAACGGTAGCTCCTGCCAGTCCAACACCAGCGCAGATGACCGCTTTCCTCGCCAACCCGAAAGTAGCGTTCGCCGGTACCGACGAACAGAAGCTGGATAAGATCTACGCACAGGAATGGTTATCGTTTTTCCGTCAGCCCTGGCTTGCTTACAATTTATGGAGAAGAACCGGCCGCACCCCGCGCAATGGCAATCCTGCTACGTATGTAAACTTTAACAGGTTACAGTATCCAACGCAGGAATCGGTTAATAATACTGCTAATTACCAGGCCCAGTCCGACAAGATGGGCGGTAATTCCACCACCGTGAAGGTTTGGTGGATGAAATAAGACTGTGAATTTAGATGAATAATAACAGCCCCGGGGATGTCATCTCCCCGGGGCTTCTTTATGGTACTGCTTCCAGGAAATATCAATTCGCAATTAAATTTTGCTACATTAGCGGGGGGCCATTTCCTATGCATGCGCAGCTATATAACGATAAAGAACTATTCCGGCTGATTTCGGAAGGCGATGAAACCGCTTTCCGTATGCTTTTCCGGCGGTATGTTCCGGAGCTGCGGCCACTTATCCTGCATCTTACCAAAACCGCTGCCGTTACAGATGATATAATCCAGGAAACATTCCTCCGGTTGTGGATCAGCCGCGATAAGCTGCCTGAAATAGACGTTCCCCGTTCCTGGCTGCTGCGGATCGCTTTTCATCTTTCATTTTCCTGGCTCCGCAAACAGGTGGTGCATCATAAAGCCATTGATGCCATTGCATCAGACTATACACGGGAACAACCGGCCAGCAACACAGAGGAAACTATGGTGTTCAATGCTATGATGAAGCAGGTAAGCGCTGCAGTGGCACAATTGCCGCCCCAGGCAAAGCGCATTTATCTCCTGAGCAGGGAGAGAGGGCTTAAAATACCGGAGATTGCCGGCGAGTTGTCCATTTCCCCCAACACAGTTAAAAACTCCCTTGTAAGGTCGTTGCAGTTTATCCGGAAGCAACTGGAGTTATCCGGGCACCTTTTTCCTGCTGTAGTGGTGTGGTTGCTTACCCGCTGAGTTTTTTCTAAAAACACATCTGCAATAGTCAATATCGTGCTGAAATAAGTCAAGGAAATAGGGATAACATTGCCGGTTGCCCGCTAACTTCGTTGCTCAAACCACGATTATGAATCGCTATCACCTGTTGTTGTTATCATTGCTGTTTTTGTTTTCCTGTAAAGATGTGCCGCATCAGGGCAGCCGTTACGGAATGGTTACCGGCCTCCGGCCGGAGAAAATAGACGAGTATAAATCATTGCACGCCAAAGTATGGCCGGATGTGCTGAAAACGATTAAAGCCTGTAACATCCACAATTATTCCATCTACCTGAAAAATATTGACGACCGCTGGTACCTGTTCAGTTATTTTGAATATACCGGGAAAGATTTTAATGAAGATATGGAGAAGATGAAGAAAGACAGCATCACCTGGCAATGGTGGAAAGTAACCGCGCCTTGCCAGCTGCCTTTGCCGGATGCTGCAGCCAAAGGGGAAACCTGGTCGGGTATGGAAGAAGTTTTTCATGTGGAATAAACAGCCTTTTGCCGAACCATAAAATTAATACACCCCATACCGGTTTTTGATTACATTTATACCCTGTAATCAAACCGATACGTTTGTCATTCGTTCAGTTATACAATGAAAAAGAGCTCCTTGCAGGCGTTGCCCGGGGAGATGAAAAGGCATTTCATGCCCTCTATTATCATTACAGTCCGCGTATTTACAGCAATTTACTGAAACTGGTGAAGTCGGCACACCTGGCGCAGGAGCTGCTGCAGCAGGTGTTTGTAAACATCTGGCTCCGGCACAGCACCATTGACCCGGAGAAATCTTTTCGTTCCTACCTGTTTGCCACTGCCAATAACCTGGTGATTGATTTTTACCGGAAAGTGAAGCGGGACAAGCTTTTGATGGATAAGCTGCTCACCGCTGCCCAGGAGTATTACCAGCACACAGAAGAATGGCTGCATGAAAAAGAAACCAGGCATCTTATACAGGAAGCCATCGATGATCTTCCTCCCCAACGTAAGATCATATTTACGCTTTGCAAGCTGGAAAACAAAACCTATAAAGAGGTTAGCCAGCTGCTGGGCATTTCACCCGCTACGGTCAACAGCCAGATCGTAAAGGCTACCAGCGCTATCCAAAAGAAGCTGATGGCTAACCGGGACGTAGCTGGCGTCCTGCTGGCTTACCTGCTCCTTCGTTAACTATTTTTATTTATGGCGGAAGCCGGTTAGAAATTTTTTTTCTTCCGGGTAAATGTACCTTTTGGTTCGTTCGTATTAGCTGGTATGAATCAAGATCCCGATGCTTCTTTTTTGGAAGAATTATTTGCCAGGTTCCTGGATAACCGCTGCAGTGAAGAGGAGATCCGCCTGCTAATGGAATATGCAGAGAAAGAAGAATACCGGGAACTATTTTCCGGTATGATTGACCAGGTGGTAACAGCAAATCACGCAGAAGAGGAATCGTTGTACATAATGCATAAGAATGTAATTGATGAGGTAGGTATGCGGATCACACCGCCGGTACCGGCCCGTAAAACAGCGGTGCGCAGGTGGCTGCCTTATCGCGTGGCGGCAGCGGTGGCATTGCTGTTGCTGGCAGGAGGCGTTTGGCGCTGGTATTCCCGTTCACACGTCAAAACACCGGCTGACAATGCAGTGGCTCATATACCAAACATTACACCGGGAGGAAACAAAGCCATCCTGATCCTGGCAAACGGTGCGGCTGTTGCATTAGACAGTGCCGCGAACGGATTGCTTGCACAACAGGGACAAACACAAGTAATTAAATCAGCAACTGGTAATCTCGTGTATACCTCTACCACAGGGGCTTCTGCAGAGCCGCTGTACAACTCCATCATTACGCCAAAGGGCGTACAATACCAGATAACATTGTCCGACGGCACCAGGGTGTGGCTGAATGCCTCCTCCACGCTGCGTTTCCCGGCATCGTTCACCGGAACCAACAGGCAGGTAGCATTAACGGGAGAAGCGTATTTCGAAACTGCCATCAATGCAGAAAAACCTTTCGTGGTAGCGGTGGATAGCTTACGCGTTACCGTGCTTGGTACCAACTTCAACATCATGGCATATAAAGAGGAAAGAACCATCAATACCACGCTGCTGGCTGGCGCGGTAAGTGTAAGCGAAGGCCATACCACCACGCTGCTGAAACCCGGAGAACAGGCGCAGTTGGGGCAGCAGGGAAATATCCGGGTGGTAAAGAAGGCAGACATACGTGCCGTGATGGCCTGGAAAAACCGCCTCTTCTGGTTTGAACAGGATGATATCCATACTGTAATGCGGCAATTGTCAAGAGAATATAATATAGAAGTGGAGATCCGGGGTAATATCCAACGTCACTTTACCGGCTCCATCCCACGCGATGTGAATGTATCAACCGTTCTTGAAGTATTACAGAAAACAGGCGGGGTGCACTTTACAATGAACAATGGAAAAATAATTGTCACACCTTAAAACATGTTAGTTATGAGCACCTGACCGTAACAAGTGCCAAAAAAACCGGAAGCGGCCTAATGCTCCCGGTCAGTAAGGCAAAAGAGAACAATTCTTTCTGTAACCGTAATCTTTTATCCCAAATCAAATGTATGTATTTGAATGCTTATTTCAAAGGCAGGGGAGTCCTGTGCCTTCTCAATTCCACAACAGCAAAGGTTATGCAACTCACCGCTATTGTATTGCTCGCCGCATGTTTGCAGGTATGTGCCATTGCCCGTGCGCAAAAGGTAACCATATCCGGCAGGGACGTATCACTAAAGGATATCTTTACTGAGATCCGGAGCCAGACCGGCTACAATTTTATTTACACCAACGAAGACCTGCAACACGTTGTACCTGTAACACTGGATGTAAAAAACGCAGCGCTCCGCGATGTATTGGACATTTGCTTCGCCCGGCAGCCGCTGGATTATTCCATCCTGGAAAAAATAATTATTGTAAAACCCAAAACGCCTGCGCTATCTGTTGCAGCCAATGTAACCGGCACCGTTACCGACGCCGTTACAGGAAAGCCCCTGCCTGGTGTAACCATCCAGGTAAAAGGAACTTCCACCGGTATAGCAACGGATGAAAAAGGCCACTACAGCCTGAGCGCGCCGGACAATGCCGTGCTGGTATTTTCTTACCTGGGTTATATAAAGAAAGAAGTATCACTGGCGGGGCAGGCCACGGTAAATGTGTCTCTTTCACCTGCCAATACCGGCCTGAATGAAGTGATAGTAGTGGGATATGGTACGCAGCGCAAAGAAGATCTTTCCGGTTCGGTATCTTCCATTAACTACGACCAGCAAATGCAAAACCGCGCCATTACGGATGTATCCCAGGCGCTGTCCGGCGCCGCATCAGGCATTGCAGTATCGCAAACCTCCGGGCAACCGGGCCGCGATGGCGCCGTGCTGCGTATCCGCGGCGTAGGCACGCTCAATAATTCAGATCCGCTGGTGCTCATTGACGGCATCGTAGGATCGCTGAATAACCTGAATCCCAACGATGTGGCCAGCATCTCCATCCTGAAGGATGCCGCTTCCGCAGCCATCTATGGCTCCCGTGCAGCCAACGGCGTTATTCTCGTTACCACCAAAAGAGGGAAGAAAGGAAAAACCGTGATCAACTACAACGGGTCCACCGGCCTGCAAAAAGCCACACATCTCTTTGAACCGGTAACGGATTATGTTACCTATATGCAGCTGATGAACCGTATCCAGAAATCGGATAACCCCGATAATACGGATCTCTTCAAACCAGCTACCATAGAAGCCTGGAAGAATGCCAAAGACCCGGTGTTATTTCCCAACACCAACTGGATGGATGTGATCTTCAAACAAGGTATCATCACCCGGCACAACCTGTCCATCAGCGGGGGGAATGAAAAAACGGATTACTATCTCTCCATGGGATATCTCTATAACAAGGGTATCATGGAGTCTACAGACAATACCAAGTATTCTTTGCGCTTAAATATGAATCATAAAATAAGCGATAAGATAAAGATAGGCGCCATCCTCACTTCTTACTGGAACAAGGTGAACGAGCCTTTTGATGTAACCACCCTGTTGTATTACAGCGCCAATTCTGTACCGGGCGTAACGCCTACAATGACTAAAGACGGTGTAACCCGCTACGGGGGAAGGAATACAGACGATGAAAGCCTGAACGCCATCAACCCGCAACAGTATATGGATACCTGGTTTTATCCGCAGGTGGGGCAATACTCGTTCGCTAAACTATACGGCGAATGGGAAATCACGAAAGACCTTAAATGGCAGGTAAACGGAAGCGCGGAAGTATATAACAAGGAAGGCAAACAATACAAGTATTCCGGCAGTATACAGAATCTCTGGAATTTCCAGAAAGATGAAGTAACGGTTAGCAACGCATCCGTTCCGTCTACGCTGTACCAGCGGAATGATAACAGCCTGGGACTCACGTTTTACACCACCCTTAATTATGATAAAACATTTGCGCAGGATCACCATATTACCGCACTTGCAGGCGCCAGCAGGGAAATAAACCGCAACGCCTGGTTTGCCGGCAGCGTGCAGGGCTTTCCCTCTAACGATACCTGGGAGCTCAGCGCCGGCCTTTCACAACCCATTGTAAGTGGTACTTCCTCTTCTTCCGCATTATCGTCTTATTTCGGAAGGATAAACTACAGCTACAAAGAAAAATACCTGCTCGAAGCCAACCTCCGTTACGACGGATCATCGCGCTTTGCCAGCGGTAACCGCTGGGGTGTATTCCCGTCTTTTTCAGGTGCATGGCGACTGAGCAAAGAGAACTTCTTCCGTAATGCAGATATCTCTTTTATAGATGATATCAAGATCCGCGGGTCATGGGGAAAGCTGGGTAACCAGAATATAGGACTGTACCAGTACATGGGATTGTATGCAGCCGGGCAGAACTATATTTTCGGCAACAGCCTGTCTGCCGGCCTGGCGCCAAAAGCACTGCCAAACCCGGATATCACCTGGGAAACTACCGCTACTACGGATATAGGCGCAGACATCAGCCTGTTCAGGGAACATTTCGATGTTACATTCGACTGGTACAACCGCCGCACCAGCAACATCCTGGTACAGTTGCCGCTGTCGTCTTTATACGGCGCACTCACACCGCCTTACCAGAATGTGGCCGTAGTGCAGAACAGGGGATGGGAAGTGGCACTTGGTTATAAGAACAGTGCGGGCAATTTCCAGTATGCCGTCAGCGGTAACCTGAGTCATAATACCAATAACGTATTGCATTACCAGGGCAACCCGGATGTAATACAAAGCATCGGTAATAACTCTATCATCAAGCAGGGACTGCCTATTGGCGCATTATACGGCTACCAGGCGGAAGGTACTTTTAAAAACCAGCATGATATCGACAACTGGGCCAAACAAAAATTATCCGGCTCCAACAAACCGGGCGATCTTAAATATGCCGATGTCAAACAAGACGGCGTTATCAATGGCGGCGACCGTACCTACCTGGGCAGTGTAATTCCTGAATATACTTATGGGCTTAGTCTCCAGGCAGGATACAAAGGTATTTCACTGTCTGTTTTATTCCAGGGCATCGGCGGTGTAAAAAGATATTACCAGAACCTTTGGTATACCAGTGCTGTGCGCTATGGCCGGGAAATTAACTCGTATTTCCTCAATGCATGGTCTGCCGAAAATCCCAACAGCGATATCCCAAGGCTTACAACAGACAGTAACAGCGACAATACGCAGGCCTCCTCTTTCTGGGTGCAGAACGGTTCATACCTGAGAGTGAAAAATATGCAGCTCTCTTACAGTTTCCCCGCAAGCTGGCTGAAGAAAACATTCATTTCAGGTATACAGGTGTATGCGGATGCACAGAACCCATTCACCTGGACAAAATACAACGGGCTGGATCCCGAAACAGGGAATTACACCGATTACCAGATTGAGAATCCGAATGTGCGCACCTTCTCACTGGGATTAAATGCCTCATTCTAAACTAGTGTACCATGAAGAAAATAACGCTTGCACTATATATCATCCTGCTGGCAGGATGCACAAAAGACTTTCTAAATTCGAAGCCATCTGATCAACTGTCGGATACCAACTTCTGGCAATCCGACGCTGATGCGCTTTCCGGCATCACCGCCATTTATGAGCAGATGCAGCATAACTACCAGATCTACGGCTACAATCCTATGACGGATGGCATGACGCCCAATGCCTGGATCTGGAGCGATTACCTGGAAGGTTACGGAGGCATTTCCAAAGGCAACCTGCTGCCCACACTCACTACTCCGGTGAATGACAAGTGGGTGCAGTTATATAACGGCATTTACAAAGCCAACCTGGCGCTGGAAAAAGTACCGGGTATTAAAATGGATGAAACCCTGAAGGGACGGCTACTCGCAGAGGCACAGTTTTTACGTGCATTGTTTTATTACAACCTTGCCGATTATTACGGAGGCGTACCGCTTATTGAACACACCCTGCAACTGGGTGCTGATCTTCCCGGAAGGAATACCCGCGAAGAAGTGTTGAATTTTGTAGAAACACAATGCGATGAAGCTGTTAAAGCCCTGCCTGCGGTATATGACAAAGCCAATACCGGAAGGGCCACCATGGGCGCTGCACTGATGCTCAAAGCAAAAGCGCTGCTGCTGGCAAAACAATACCAGCAGGTAGCCGCCGTCGCCAAACAGATCATCGATAAAGGCCAGTACCAGTTGTATGATAACTATGAGGCCATGTTCACGGATGTAGCCGCAGAGAATAATGCCGAAGTGATATTTGATGTACAGTATGCCGGGCCTGGTTTAGGAGAAGGTAGTCCGCTGGATGGATTTATGGGCCCCCAGAGCTCTTTCGGGAAAGGATGGGACCAGGCGTACCCAACGCAGGATTTAGTGAACAGTTATGAGATGAAGAACGGGAAGATGATCACTGATCCCGCTTCCGGTTACGACCCTGCCAACCCGTTTAAAGACAGGGATCCGCGGCTGGATTATACCATTATCCGGCCTGGTTCCGTGTGGAAAGGGATTGCATACGATAACATCAAGGTAGGCGGTGCAAAATCCACTTTCATCGGTTACCTGCCAAGAAAACATGTACTCACCGTAGATGGTTTTAACTGGGGCGATTCGCCGCTGAACTACATCGTATTCCGCTACGCCGACCTGCTGCTGTTATATGCAGAAGCTGAGAACGAAACAAACGGCGCCAATGCAGCAGTGTATAATGCCATTAACCAGGTGAGGGCCAGGAAAGGGGTAAACATGCCGGCTATTCCTGCAGGCAAAACCAAGGAACAGATGAGGGATATTATCCGTCATGAAAGAAGGATAGAGCTGGCATTTGAAGGCATTTACTATTCGGATATCCGCCGCTGGGGTATCGCCAAAGAACTGATGGACGGCGCCGTGATCAAAACCATGACAGGGCAGCAACTGGATGTGCGCCATTTTGTGGATGCGCTGTACCTGTGGCCGGTTCCACAGGGAGAAATAGATCTGAATCCAAAACTGGTACAAAACCCGGGATACTAATTATGCATAGGTATTTAAACAGGATAGTCATCTTAACAGCAATGCTGTTGCTGGTGCAATACACGCAGGGCGCTGCCGCATACGATACCGTATACGTAACCAGTTTCGGCGCCCGGGTGAATAGTCGCGCTGATGCGGTGACCGCCGTAAAAGCGGCGCTGGAAGCCTGCCGTAAAAAGAAAAATCCCCTGTTGTTTTTCCCGGCGGGGCGGTACGATTTCTGGCCTCAACACGCGGAAGAGAAAGTGTACTACGAATCCAATACATCCGACATCAACCCGAAGTATAACGCCATTATGATTGAAGGATTCAGGCAGCTGGTGATAGAAGGTGCAGGGTCGGAGTTTGTGTATCATGGCCGCATACAGCCGTTCACCATTGAGCGGAGCAGTTATGTTACACTCCGTAATTTTTCCATCGACTGGGATTACCCGCTTACCGCGCAGGCTTCCGTGGTGGATACCGCGGCTTCGTATATGGATGTACGTATTGACACCGCGCAGTATCCTTACACCATCGTAAACGGTCAGCTGCTGTTTGCCGCCGAAGGCTGGAGCGGGAAAATCACCGGCGTGATGGAATACATGAAGGGTACGCATCTCATCGCCTACAGAACAGGCGATGATCCCAGTGCCCTGGGGCCGGGCTGGCGGGGCTATAAAGCCACTGTTATGAACAATGGTGTGGTACGCCTGCAGTATCCATTCAAAAGAAAGCCGTCGCCGGGCAACATCCTGGTGCTGCGGCACAACGCCCGGGATCATGCCATGATCTTTGTTACGCATAGCAACAACATCGCTATGGAAAATGTGACAGGCTATCATTGCGCAGGGTTAGGGATTTTATCGCAGTATACGGAGGAGCTGCGTTTTAAAAACATCTCCATAGTTCCGAATATAAAAAAAGGCAGGTATTTCAGCGGTCATGATGACGGTTTGCATTTCTCCAATTGCAGGGGAAATATCGAGGTAGACAGCTGCCGTTTCGGGGGCCTTATGGATGATCCGATTAACGTGCATGGCACTTATGTGCGCATCATCAGTAAAACGGCTAAAAACAGGCTGCTATGCCGTTTTATGGAGCCTATGAGCGTGGGCATGGAATGGGCGGAAGCTGGAGATGATATCACTTTCATCGACCATCATTCACTGGCAACTACCGGTAAAGGCAGGGTGACCGCCTTCCGGAAAATTAACACCACGGATTTTGAGCTGACGCTTTCGGAGGAAATACCGGCGCATGTGAACGAAAAAGACGGCCTGGAAAATATGAGCTGGACACCGGCGGTTACTGTCCGTCATTCTTCTTTTGAAAGCTGCCGCGCCCGCGGACTGCTGGTCACCACTCCTAAAAAAGTGATCATTGAAAACAACAGCTTTGCCTCCAGCGGATCGGCTATCCTTATCGCGGGCGATGTAAATTCCTGGTACGAATCCGGCGCTATCACCGATCTGCTGATAAAAGGAAATACCTTTCTCGCGGCGTGTAATACATCCGATTACCAGTTTACCGAAGCCGTGATCAGCATTTATCCGGAAATCCCTGTAATGAATGACAGTACGCCGTTGTACCATAAAAATATACGGATAGAAGGGAACCGCTTCCACGCATTCGACTACCCGGTATTATTTGCACAATCGGTAGATGGTTTATTGTTTACCGGTAATGACCTCGCCAGGAGTTACGATTATAAACCCTATCATACCAGGAAGGCAACCTTTTTCCTGTCGGGCTGCAGGAACGTCCGTATTGAAAATAACAAGGTAGCTGCCGACCTGCTGGGGAAGAATGTGGAATTTAAATTTATGAAGAAGAAAGAAATACAATGCCAGGAAGAATTTACTTTTTAAACCTGCTGATGCTGTTCCTTTTCCCGTTGGAAAACGCGGCACAGCTGCATTCCGGTCGCTTATCACTGCCTGCGGTGATAAGCGACCATATGGTGTTGCAGCAACGAACAAAGGCTGTATTATGGGGATGGGCGGAAAAAGGAAGCGAGGTAAATATAGCGCCGGGCTGGACTTCGGAAAAGTATACTACTGTTACAGACAGCACCGGGAAATGGAAAGCCCGTATTCCCACGCCGCCTGCCGGAGGTCCGTACAGTATTGAATTTAGCGGGAACGGAACACATATCAGGGTGAAGGATGTATTCATCGGGGAGGTGTGGGTATGCTCCGGGCAATCCAATATGGAAATGCCTTTGAAAGGGTACCGGAAACAACCCGTATTAAACGCAGCGGCTATCATTGCTGATGCGGCGCATCACCCCGAGATACATGTTTTCCGGGTGCCTAAAGTGGTATCGGCAACGCCTTTAAATGATTGCGCCGGCAGCTGGAAGACAGCGGATACAAGTACAGCGCCTGATTTCAGCGCAGTGGCATACCAGTACGCAACCGCCCTGCAGGAGCGACTGAAAGTGCCTGTTGGCATCATTGCCACTTATTGGGGAGGAACCGCCATACAATCCTGGATGAGTGAGGAAACGCTGGCCCGCTTTCCTGAAGTATGGCTTACCGGCAGGCCGGATACGATCAGGGATCCTGAAAAGGATCCTGAGCATACACCATCCATTCTTTTTAATTCCATGATATTGCCCGTTTGTAACTATACGATAAAAGGATTCGTATGGTACCAGGGAGAATCGAACAGGGAACATCCCTTACTTTACCGCAGGCTGTTACCGGCTATGGTAAAAGAATGGAGAACACGGTGGAACGGAGGAACATTGCCTTTCTACTATGTGCAGATAGCGCCTTATGGATATGCGGATCCCGATCACAAATTGTTACCCGCTGTTTTAAGAGAATCGCAGTTACTGGCCCTGCACGATATTCCCCATGCCGGTATGGCGGTAATACTGGATGCGGGCGAAGAAAAATACATTCATCCGCCGGATAAAACAGTAGTAAGCCAGCGCCTGGCGTATTGGGCGCTTGCAAAAACATATCATCAAAAGGAGATTGATTATGCTTCACCTGTTTTCAGGAAGATGAAGATCAGGGGAAGGGAAGCCTGGCTTTATTTTGATTTTGTGAAAGAGGGTCTTACCAGTGGGAACAAAGCACCGGCACAATTTGAAATGGCAGGCAGTGATCATGTTTTCCACCCGGCAACCGCTGTGATCGTACACCGGAACCTGGTGAAGGTACACTGCGATGCCGTAACAGCACCGGTGGCAGTGAGATATGGATTTAAGAAC
The DNA here is from genome assembly GCF_035564935.1 of Chitinophaga sp. Classification (GTDB taxonomy): domain Bacteria; phylum Bacteroidota; class Bacteroidia; order Chitinophagales; family Chitinophagaceae; genus Chitinophaga. The sequence goes on from NZ_DATMTE010001081.1 coordinate 14,983, forward strand.
TGGGTAAAGGGAGACCTGTATAACTCAGCAGGGCTACCTGCTTCTTCTTTCCGGACGGATAACTGGTAAATTTGCTGCGGCCAGTGTTAAAACCGAAAGTCATCTTTCTTACAGTAGAACCGGGGGGAATATTGATGAACCATACAACCTCCCAATGATATTTTTCCCGCGTGGGATTTTCTGAACATCTTTCGGCTGGGATAACCATACAGGATGGGAATAATATGTTTACCCGACAAACAAACCGGGCATTTTTCCCGGGCAGCAAAATCTGCGTAGTACTGGTAGTCCGGCACTTTGATAGTTACCAGGGTATCTGCAACTGTTGCCTGGGGAAAGCGGTATATCCTGCTTGGCCCTTCGCCCCATGCATAGTAAAATACACGATGGTTTTCCTTTGTCAGATCTATATGGATGATGCCACTCGTATCTAGGTACATAGTATCATTTGATAATGGAAAAACAATTTCCCCTATGTTCAGTTGCAGGGAGTCATCCGTCATAACAATAGCACGGAATTTATTTGTTTGTCCGGTACAGATGTGGACAGATAAAAACAAAACAATCAATAGTGGAAGTGACCTCATAGATAGGCGGATATATCAATCAAATATATAGATATTCTTTTTCTTTCCCCTTCCAAAGGCAGAATCAGCTTCCCGGACGGCACAGATATTGTTTGATCCATGTCAAATAACGCAAGCCATGAATGTAAAACGACTCTTCGGAACTATCCTGACTATCCTTGGTATAGCGGGTCTCATTTATGCCGGTTATGGATTTATCCGGCAGAATATGAACTGGCGGGAGCTGCTGGTGGCCGCCGTGATAGGTATTATTTTCTTTGCATCGGGTATAGGCCTTGTGAGGAATACCAAAGATGAGGCATAGAGAAAGTATTCAACCCCTGTTATAAAAAGCAGTTCAGCAGATCGGTAGATGTGTATGAAGTGCAGAAATTGCCGGCGCATTATGTGCTGAACTAATTTTTTATTGATGTGTTTAGATACTAAAGCCACCAACGGTGGCTTTTTTAATTGCTATATTTAGTGTCCAAAAAAGGGAGATCATCATGGAAGTAGGAATAGATAGTTTTGCTGCCACCGGCCGGTTAAAGAATAAACCACTCGCAGAAAGTAATATGGATGAAATGGCGGACCTGTTGGAACGGATTGCAGCAGCAGATCATGCCGGGCTGGATGTATTTGGTATTGGTGAGCATCACCGTAAGGAGTTCCTGGACTCTGCGCATACAGTGATCCTTGCAGCGGCAGCGGCACGTACAAAGCGTATCCGCTTGTCCAGCGCAGTAACGGTGCTCAGTGCTGCGGACCCGGTACGGGTATTTCAGCAATTTGCCACGTTGGACATTATTTCCCATGGCCGCGCCGAAATAGTAGTGGGCCGCGGATCCTTTATAGAAGCTTACCCGCTTTTTGGTTACAGCCTGCAGGATTATGATGCGCTTTTTGTGGAGAAACTGGACCTGCTTCTGCATATCCGGGATCATGAAACAGTAACATGGAAAGGCCGTTTCCGGCCGGCGCTTAACAACATCGCCATTTACCCGCGGCCGGTGCAGGACCCGTTGCCCATCTGGCTGGGTGTGGGTGGTACGCCACAATCATTTGTGCGTGCGGGTACCCTGGGTTTACCGTTAATGGTGGCTGTGATAGGAGGGGAAACACACCGTTTCCGGCCGTTGGTAGACCTGTACAGGGAAGCCGGCAGGAAAGCGGGGCATTCGCCCGACAAATTAACGGTAGGTCTTCATTCACTGGGTTATGTAGCGGAAAGCAGGGAGCAGGCAATGAACGACTACTTCCCCGGTTACGCTGAAACCTTTACCAGGATTGGGAAAGAACGGGGATGGCCGCCGGTAACAAGAGCGCAGTTTGATGCACAAACAGGACCCACGGGCGCATTGTTGGTAGGCGGTCCGACAGAGGTTGCGGAAAAAATATTGCGCCACGCAGAAGCACTGGGAGGCATTTCAAGAATTACTTTCCAGATGGATAATGCGGGTCTTTCCCACGAAAAACTGCTGAAGTCAATTGAACTGATCGGTAAATACATCGTTCCGCTGGTGAACGAAGCATAATTGCTAATTCCCGGATCATTATGCACCCAATGGGGTAGGCAATCCATCCATGCTTACCCTGTTTTTCTCTGCTTTATATGCCTCCAGTCCTTCAGGACCTTTCTTTTCGGCCCATTTGGCGGCATGATCGCGCTCCCCGGTGTATTCATACAAAGGAACGCCGAAGCCGCAGGAAGTTTGCACTTTATGAATATCAGCTACAATAATTTGCCTGGTGGCGGGCGGCAAGGTGAACAAGGCAGATAACCCGTCCCATTCGGGATCGCCCGGTAATGCCGTATAGCCTTTACCGTATAACCGGAGAATATTCGGCGGTCCGTCGAAAGCGCAGAACATAAAGGTGATACGGCCGTTTTCACGGAGATGCGCCGAGGTTTCATTCCCGCTGCCTACAATATCCAGGTAAGCTACCCGGTTGGAAGAAAGCACCCGGAAACTATCGAGTCCCTTCGGTGAAAGATTAACATGCCCCTGATCACTCAACGGGGCGGAGGCTACAAAGAACATTTTCTGTGCAGCGATGAAGTCCTGGTGCACGGGCTTAATATCGTCAAAAAATTTTCCCATATAAAGCGGCATTTAGGCGTAGTTCGTACGGGAAGGTACGAATTTTCCGGCGGACGGGTTGGCGGCAGATACCAGCCGCAAATTAACTACAGCAATTTCTTTGCTGCATCTTCCCAATCCATGATGCGCTCATAGCCCTCTACATGCACATTATGATGCCCGTGATACAGTAAAGGCCGGCCTTTGAAATTGGTGAAGTTGCGGATGAGATCATCTATCATAATGTCTGTTTGCACAATGGATTTATCGCCACAGAGGCAGTACTGCCGCCAGTCAAGGAACGGGAAATGCTCCTGCAGCCAGTCGTATTTATCTTTCAGTGAAGTAGGAAACTCCATGGCTGCGGACACGATATACAATTTGTATTTTTTATTCAGTTCTTTTATTACTTCCACTGCGTTGGGAAATATTTCCA
>NZ_DATMTE010001082.1:0-8573 GCF_035564935.1 Chitinophaga sp.
ATTTTAGCTACAATTACTCCGTTAACATCCCCATCCATCTCCTCAAAACTCAAAACTCAAAACTCAACAAAAAATAAAAAATCATCCAAATCCCCAAAATCCTAATCAGCGTAATCAGCAAAATCAGCGTAATCCTGAGTCAGACAAAATCTGCGGCAAAATCCGCTCGGATCAGAACAAACCGTACAACTGGGAATCGATCCTCGAAATGATCTCGCCCAGATCTTCATCGCTCTCAGGAAATTTGTTCTTATCAATATCAATGATCAGTAACGGCCCTTCGTTATACTTCTCTATCCAGTTATTGTAATATTCGTTCAGGCGTTTCAGGTAGTCCAGCCGGATATTTTCCTCGTACTCCCTTCCTCTTTTCTGTATCTGTGCTACCAGCGTGGGTACGGATGCCTGCAGGTAAATCAGCAGGTCCGGTGGTTTCACCATGCTTTTCAGCGTTTCAAAAAAGTTGAAATAGTTATCAAAATCACGTTTGGTCATCAGTCCCATTTCATAAAGATTGGGCGCAAAAATATGCGCATCTTCATAAATGGTCCTGTCCTGGATCACCGTTTCCTTTCCGTTCTGTACTTCCAGCAACTGCTTTAACCGTCCGTTCAGGAAATATACCTGCAGGTTAAAAGACCAGCGGGGCATATCTTCATAAAAATCGTTCAGGTAAGGGTTATGCTCTACATCTTCATATTGGGGATGCCATTTGTAATGCCTGCACAACATTTCTGTGAGCGTGGTTTTGCCTGCGCCGATATTGCCGGCAATGGCTATATGTTTGATCTTATGCTGTTTTGCCATGCGATGTGAAGTGGTTAATACTGAAAATAGCTACAGTTGGCGACTTTTTCAATAATAATTTATACCAATTAGTTTTTTCGCCTGTTGCAAAGTTTGTGCCGCATTCGCCCTGGCCTTTTCTGCACCGGCTTTCATAATCTTCTTCAGGTAGTCGGTATCGCGCTGCAACTCTTTCGAGCGCTCGCGGATAGGCGATATAAATTTCACCATATCTTCCCCTAACTGTTTTTTCAGATCCCCGAAACGGATATTTCCCTTGCTGTTCCATTCCGATTCATAGAATGGTACTACATCCGGGGCAGACACCAGTTTCATCAGGTCCAGCAGGTTCTGTACAGTTTCAGGTATGGGGGCACCCGGCTCACCGGAACCACTGTCTGTTTTTGCTTTTTTGATCTTGTTGATGATCTTATCATCTTCATCCGCCAGGTATAAGGTAGCCAGTTCATTCTCACTTTTACTCATCTTTCCGTTACCATCCAAACTGGGGATACGTACCAGGCTGTCGCCATAGTTGAACGCCTCCGGTTCCGGGAACAGGTCGCCATAACGGTGGTTGAACCGCTGGGCGAAATTGCGCGCCATCTCCAGGTGTTGTCCCTGGTCCTTGCCCACCGGCACTTTTACCGCACGCTGGATCAGGATATCCACGCTCATGAGCACCGGGTAAGTAAGCAACCCTGCGTTCACGTTCTGCGGCTGCAGCCGCACTTTATCTTTAAAAGTAGGTACCTTTTCCAGCTCACCCACATAGGCCAGCATGTTCATGAGCAGGTACAGCTCCGCTATTTCAGGGATATCGCTCTGTACGTACAACGATACCTTTTCAGGATCCAGTCCGGATGCGATATTCTCCGCCAGTACCCGCATCACATTCCCCGGAAGATCCTTCGGATCAGGATGGGTGGTCAGCGAATGCCAGTCTGCCACAAAAAAATAGCAGTTAAACTCTTCCTGCATCCGGATATAATTACGGATAGCGCCAAAATAATTGCCTAAATGCAAATAACCGGTAGGGCGTATGCCGCTTACCACAATTTCTTTTTCAGTAGCCATAACAGGGCGCAATTTAAAGAATAGCTTTTAGCTTTTAGCCATTCGCAACAGGCTGTTTTGTAAAAAAAACGCCAAAAGCCCAAACCAGATGATCAAAAGCACTTTATTCTGTCCGTTTATCCCTAATTTTGAGATACTATCATATTTACCATTTATATTTCATTATCTTTTGATTTAATTTGATTATGGAAGTGAACGACGTACTGGTGCAGCAGCTGGCCGATCTGGCCAGGCTGGAATTTAACGACCAGGAGAAGATTGAAATACGCGGAGACCTCCAGAGGATGATCACCTTTGTGGAGAAACTTAATGAACTGGATACTACCAACGTAAAACCATTACTTCATCTGACAGATGATTATAATGTTTTCAGGGAAGATAAGGTAATACCCGTGATCACCCGTGAAGAAGCACTGAAAAACGCTCCTTCCGCCACGGAGGAATACTTTGAAGTACCGAAAATAATAAAGAAATAACCCACATGGAAAAGTCCGTCATACACCTGGAAGAAATCAGGAAAAGCTATTTTCTCGGTAAAAATGAATTACCGGTACTAAAAGGCGTATCGCTGGACATCTTCAAAAATGAATATGTAGCGCTCATGGGCCCTTCCGGCTCGGGGAAATCTACCCTCATGAACATCCTGGGATGTCTTGACACCCCTACCGCAGGGAAATACATCCTCAGCGGACATGACGTGAGCAAAATGGAAGACAACGACCTCGCCGTTGTACGCGGCAAGGAAATAGGCTTCGTATTCCAGCAGTTCAACCTCATGCCCCGCCTTACCGCCCTGGAAAATGTGGCCATCCCCCTGATCTATGCCGGCATAAGCAAAAAGGAAAGAGACGAAAGAGCGATCGCGATGCTGGAAAAGGTAGGTCTTGGCGAACGCTATAAACACAAGCCCAATGAGCTTTCCGGCGGCCAGTGCCAACGCGTGGCCATCGCCCGCGCCCTGGTAAATAATCCCTCCCTCATCCTCGCCGATGAGCCCACCGGTAACCTCGATTCTAAAACATCCGTGGAAATTATGGAGATCTTCGGTACCATCCATGCCTCCGGCAATACCGTAGTACTGGTTACACACGAAGAAGATATTGCCGACCATGCCCGCCGCGTTATCCGCCTCCGCGACGGCGTTATCGAATCAGACCGCATCAACGAAAAAGTACACGCATAAAATATTCGCACTATAAATAACGGCGTTACAGGATCATTTCCCGTAACGCCGTTATTCGTAATTTGCAACCAATCAACACCAACACCCATGTCTTTCAAAATATATACTAAAACAGGCGATAAAGGCAAAACATCGCTCATTGGCGGTACCAAAGTACCCAAAAGCGATGTCCGTATCGATGCCTACGGCACGGTGGATGAGCTCAACTCCTACATCGGCCTGGTAAACGATTACATGGCAGATCCGGATACCAAAAACCTGCTCCGCGAAATCCAGGATCGCCTCTTCACCATCGGCGCAGCACTGGCCTGCGACCCCGACAAAGAAACCAAACTGAAAATACCCGACCTCCACGAAGCTGATATCACCCTCCTGGAAAAAAGCATCGACCAGATGAATGAGGAACTTCCGGCCATGAAGTCGTTCATCCTTCCCGGCGGACACGTGGCGGTATCTACCTGCCACATCGCCCGTTGTGTATGCCGCCGCACTGAACGCCTCTGCGTAGGCATGCAGGAACACGATATGTTCATTGAACCGTTAGTACTAAAGTATATTAACCGCCTCAGCGATTACCTCTTTGTACTGGCCCGGTGGACTGGTCACAAACTGGGCGTGGATGAAATCCCCTGGAAACCCCGGGTATAGAAAATTGCTTAAATTTGTCAGATGTTTACAGGAATCATAGAAACACTAGCAGAAGTAGTATCTACCAGGAAAGACGGCAGCAACCTGGTGATCACCATACAAACCCCCCTGGCGGCTGAATTGAAAATAGATCAGAGCGTGTCGCACAACGGGGTTTGCTTAACCGTTACCAACATACAGGGTAATACCTACGAAACCGTAGCAGTAGATGAAACCCTGCAAAAAACAAACCTTGGCCAGCTCACCCCTACACAGTTCGTAAACCTGGAAAGAGCCATGGTGTTCAACGGCCGCATTGATGGCCACCTGGTACAGGGCCATGTAGACAGTGTTGGTGAATGCCTCTCCTGCCAGGAACAGGACGGCAGCTGGCTTTTCCGCTTCCGCTATCCATCTCAGTTTGCGGCGCTGATCGTGGAAAAAGGAAGCATCTGCCTCAACGGCATTAGTCTTACCGTTTTCGACGTTACCAACGATCAGTTCTCTGTAGCCATTATTCCATACACTTACGAATTTACCAACATATCGAAAATAAGAACCGGCAGCCTCGTGAACCTGGAATTTGATATCCTCGGTAAATATGTGGCCAGGCAAATGGCAGTAAGGAATTAATACAGCCGGCCGACCGCCGGCGCTAAAACAACGGAAACCGCATGTTGAAATATCTCCTGCTCTGCACCGTCTTTTCTTTTACCCTGCCGGCAAATGCACAGCAGGCAAAGGTAGCGCGCATAACAGCCTTTTATGATGCCGATGCTGTAACCGAATTGTACAACACAGCGCCACTGGGTATCCGGCTTACCTACACCGACAGCTCCACCCAGCAAACAACAGGACTGCTGGAAGGAAACCTCCGCTGGAACAAACTAACCGTAAACAGCAACAACGGACAGGTGCAAAACGGCGTGCTCCGTTTTAACAGGGAGCAACTGGTGAAAGATAATTACCGTATAACCCTTACCGTTACTACACCTGATAACGCTACCCATCAGGCAGCCCTGCAACTCCCTGTTATTACCGGCATACGTTTCAACCATTACGCCGACAGCATCAAACGCGATATCCGTTTTTATCTCAATATAGAAGGAAAATTCAGCAGCGGGAAAGTATTTCCACTCGATACAAGCGCCGTGCGCTTTGCGGCTTCAGACGGGAAATTAATTGGTCAGGACCTCTTACTACCCAAAAACGATACTATAAAATCAGTGACCGTGGAAGCCTGGTGCAAACATAACAACCGGCTCTACCTGCGCTCGGTGATACCCGTAAAACAAGCGCCGGATGCAGATTCGCTCATCATGAAAAATACCGATGACCTCTTTAAAAAGAAAAGGAGGAATTAACTAGATCAGCATACGCGATTTCAACTCCAGGTACTTATTAACTACATTCAGCGTTAGCTGCTCCGGGGGGCTCAGCAACGACATAATACCATATTTAGCCAGCTCCTTTACAATGAGCTTCTTATCATAGGCAAACTTCTGCGCAATGGTTTGCCTGTAAATACCCTCCACATCCTGCACGGTTTGTTCTGTTAACCGCTTCAGCTCTGTGTTTTCAAAAAACACCACCAACACCAGGTGATAACGCGCCAAACGCCTTAAAAAAGGCAGCTGCCGGTGCAGGCTCGACATCGACTCAAAATTAGTATAGATCATCAGCAGCGACCTGGTAGATAAACTGCTGCGCAACTGCACGCTCAGTGCTTCGTAATCGCTCTCCTGCCAAAGTGTTTCCTGTGCATACAGCGTTTCAAGGATTTTGTTCACCTGCACTTTCTTATTGCTGGCAGCCAATACCTCCACTTTGTTTTCCGTGAAAGTAACCAGTCCGGCTTTGTCTCCTTTGTCTACCGCCACATTGCTGAATACCAGCGATGAATTGATCGCATAATCCAGCAGCGATAATCCATTGAAAGGCATCTTCATATTCCGGCCCTTGTCAATAATGGAGTATACCTGCTGCGATCTTTCTTCCACATAATTATTGATCATCAGGTTACCGCTGCGGGCGGTAGCTTTCCAGTTCAGCATACGTACATCGTCGCCTTTTGTGTAAGGCTTAATGTGATCAAACTCCATACTGTGACCAATTACCCGGCGCTTATGCACGCCCAGTTCATTCAGCCGGTTCATATAGGAATACAACGCATAATGCCGCAGCTGGTGAAAACTGGGATATACGCTGATCGTTTGTTCATTATTAAAAATAAAACGACGGTTTACAATGCCCAGCGCACTTCTCACAAATACATTAGTGTAACCAAAATTATAAAGTCCCCTTTCTACGGGTCGCAACACATAGCGGAAAATATGTGCGCCTCCCGCTGCCACCTTTGCTTTCAGCAAAAAATCGCGGCGCTGGAACTGCAATGGCAGCTCATCTATTACAGATACAAATACCGGGAACGGGTACCCGCTCCGGAAGTCAAGCAACACCTCGTTGTCGTCCCCGTTGCTGAAACGGTTACTGGCTTTACGTTCCATCGATACAATAGTGGAAGGGCGCAGTATCAGGAGGATCATATCAAGCAATACAATACCCACCAGCACAATAAAGGCGATCAACGCAATATTGAAAATACGCGGAACAAAAAACGAAAGGATAAACAACAGGATATTCCCTCCCAGCAGGAAGTAAAGCCTGTTGGTAAAAAAGAGTACCTGGAATAAATTATTTTTTACAGTGGCCGGCATACTAATAGCTTCTTGGAGATGATTATCTCGGTACCTCTATCGTTTTTACGATCTGTGCAATCACGTCATCTGTTTTAATGCCTTCCATTTCTTTTTCAGGAGTGAGCATAATACGATGGCGCAATACATGCGGCACCATTTCCACCACGTCGTCTGGGATCACAAAATCGCGGTTCTTCATTGCAGCAGATGCTTTGGCGCAGTTCATAACGGCAATGGATGCACGCGGTGATGCTCCCAGGTACAGCGATGAGTTCATGCGTGTTTCATTGATGATGGAGGCAATGTAATGGAACAGTTTTTCATCTACTACTACCTGTCTTACCAGGTTCTGAAACTCGATGACCTGTGTGGTAGTTACCACTTTACTGATCATTTTTGTAAGATCTGTTTCCCCGTTGAAATGATGAATGCCGCGTAATACCGCTACTTCCTCTTCCAGGTTGGGATACTTCACTTCTATTTTAAACAGGAACCTGTCCAGCTGCGCTTCCGGCAGCCGGTAAGTACCTTCCTGCTCAATCGGGTTTTGCGTGGCAATTACCATGAAAGGCCGGTCCAGCAACCAGGTGGTGCCATCGTTAGTGATCTGTCTTTCTTCCATTACTTCAAACAGGGCCGACTGTGTTTTTGCCGGGGCACGGTTTATTTCATCGATCAGTACAAGATTACTGAAAACAGGGCCTTTCTTGTATTCAAACTCCCTGGTTTGCGGGTTAAAAACAGAGGTACCCAATACATCCGCCGGCATCAGGTCCGGCGTAAACTGGATACGGCTGAAGTCTGCATCCACGCATTGCGCCAGTAATTTTGCCGTGAGTGTTTTGGCAACACCGGGAACACCTTCAATCAGCACATGTCCCTGTGTAAGCAAACCTGCTATCAGCAGGTCTACCATCTGGTGTTGCCCAACTATTACTTTACCGATCTGCTCCCTGATGCCTTCCACACCTTCGTGCAAGGCAGAAAAATCAGTCCTGGGTTGAAATGTATTGGTATCCATTATTTATTTCGTGTTTATATAAAATTGTTGAATGCGGTTATAAAAATCTTTCAGTTGCTCATCGCTGATATTTTCTTCCAGCTGCACATGATGCACCATGTGCAACAGCTTTCTGATCTCTTCTTCCGGTACCGCCGATTTACCCGATAGCGAAGCAATGAATTGATCGTTCAGTACATTGGTGTTCAGGTAATAACGGGAACGTATATACTCCATAAAATGAACGATCATTTTATGCGCCAGGTTGTAGTTATTATGCTGTTGATAATACAGCTGCCCGATAGCATCTACAAACTCCAGCGAGGTATTGTTTACAGGCGGCTTATCAGGAATGATCCGTTGCCGCCGCTTACTTTCAAACACTACATACAGCAGCAGCAATACTACAGCAAGCCATAGCGCCCAGCGCATGGATGCATAACGCATCAATACCTGCCACTCACTGAAATCGCCCGATTGTGCGCTGCGCTGGCTGTTATAGAAATCATCCCAGTATACATTACTGGCGCCGTCTGCCAGGTACGACAACTGCGTTTCCATTGCTTTCACATTATTGCGGTGCAATAAAAAGTAATTGGTAAAAGTATACGGATTCAGCAACAGGTAAACGTAACCACGACTGTAAGCAATACGGATAAAGTTAGGTTTGTTCTTATAGTTGTAGCCCAGTATGCTCGTCGTATTGCTGTCTACCCCTGAAAAATAACTTCCGCTCACCATACCCGGGTAACTGAAGGAAGTATCCATGGGGATGGTTTCATCTGCATACCGCTGCACGGTGCCTGCTTTTTTGAACTGCATATTGCTGCTTTCCACGGTAACAAACTTCAGTGTTTTCTCCAGTAAAGGATCCGGTGTATTGATGGCAAGAAACAGTTCATTTCCCCGCGATACATAATCCAGCATAGCATCAATATCCTTCTCTGTGGTAAACAGCCGGTCGGCCACCAGGATATACACGTTATTGCGGAATTTTATTTCGTTGTCTTTATCAAATGTTCTGGCAAATGGCTTTGTTACCACCTGCACAGAATTTCTCAGGAACAGCTGCGGCAGCATTCTGAAGGCCGCATAAGCGCCACCCGCTTTTTTATCCTTGCTGTAAAAAGATGATTGCGTCATATCGGTAGACTGCTCATTCTTTCTGTTGGCAAAATTTCCGCTTGCCACCACCAGTACT
>NZ_DATMTE010001083.1:0-5935 GCF_035564935.1 Chitinophaga sp.
GATTTTCTATAGGCGCTTCCTCCAGCGATATATACCGGATACCGGCAAACAGCAGCAATGCAGCAGCTGCTGCGGCCATGGCATAGTACCATTGTCTGCGTGGGCGCTCGTTATTTTTTTTAATAACGGGTTCGTCCAGCAACTGGTCTATCCGGCCTTTAACTGTGTCCATTTCTTCCCGGCTTATTTCGTTGGTGCGGAACCGTAATGCCAGTACCAGCGCCCGCGCATCCTGCAGTGCCGCCTCCTTTTCGGGGTGCATCAGTATCCAGCCTTCCCAGAAAACAGCATTTGCTCCCTCCAGCACCCATGCACGGAATGAAGCGTCACCAGCAAAATCTGCCGCTTCGAATTGACTATAATTCATAAAAAAGTACCTTGTACAATAAAGAAGAGACAGGAATTGAGCAAATACCCTCACGGAAAAGCATATTTTTTTGCGGATTTTGTCTGACTCGCTGATTATTATGATTTCGCTGATTTCACTGATTTTATTTTTAGGATTTAATAACTGATTTTAAATGATCCGGGGAGATATAAGCGGATTCGCATACATCTCCCCGAATCATTCATAAGATCTCAAAAAATAAAATCAGCGAAATCAGCGAAATCATAATAATCAGCGAGTCAGGCAAAATCCGCGCTCAGCGGAGCATCAGAGCCGATTCATTTTGCGCCAACAGTTCCTTTAATTCGGCGATGGCGCGGTATATTAAGGTGCGGGCGTACTTTACTTCTTTTAATGCCATGATGTCGGCGATTTCTTCGTAGGACAAGCCTTCGTAGAAACGCAGATAGATGGCTTCTTTCTGGCGGAGGGTAAGGGTATCCAGTTTTTGTTGCAGCAGGCGGGTGGTTTGTTCGGTGTGTTGCCGGTTAATGAGAATGCTTTCAGGGGAAACTTCAAGGGCGAAGTTGGAAGCGGTTCCTTCCTCCAGGCTGGAAGGCCCGTGGGCCGACTTATCTAGGTAGCGGAACAGTTTTCTCCTGGCGGATACCATCAGGTAGCTTTTGAGGTTGACAGGAAGTGAAAGGCCGGCCCTTTGTATATACAGTTGTGAGAAAAAATCCTGCAACATATCCTTTACCAGCGCACGGTCTGTTGTAAACCGTACACAGTACCGGAACAGCAGCGGGAAATAGCGCCGGTATATCTCCCCGAAGGCTTCCCGGTCTCCGTTACAGAGCCGGGCCCACAGGAACTGTTCATCTTGCTGAGGATTGTATGGGCTGGTTGACATCTATTATGTGAATTAGCATAAGGATCTTTTACTAAGCTACACATTAGCCGGTTCCCATCATAACTTCCTGTCAGAAATAACATCGATTTAATGTGAAGGCAAAGGCGCCGACACCACTTCCCGGATCTGTAAACGCTCACACCAGCCTTTGAAATCACGGTAGATCTGTTGCAGCGTTTCCTTTTGTTCAGGCGTTAGTTCCAGCGCATGAGCGCGGCTGATAGTACGCACCGGGAACCCTCTTAACTGCAGGAAATATTTTGCGCTCAACGGGTAAGCAACGTGGATCAGCGGATCTACCCGTTGTAATTCAGACTGTATCCATTGCACCTCTTCCTGTTTACTTTCATCGTTTACGTGGTTACACAACCACACCAGTATTTCAGGATAAAAATTTCCGGAGATAGACGACATACCGGCGGCTCCCATCTGCATGGATGCTACCGCGTTGGGCGTATGTGCATCGTAGAACTCCAGCCGGCTGCCAGCTGTTACCGCCAGTTTGGCGCGTACACTTTCCACTTTGCAGGAAGTATCTTTATGATAAATAAGACGGTTGGTTGCCAGCAATGTTTGCAGTATTTCCGGTGTGATCACCCTTTTATAAGGTGCAGGACATTCGTATAAGCCTAAAGGAATATTGCCGGTGAGCGAAAACATTTCTTCAAATCTTTGCAGCAATACCGTATCCGGTTCATCTACATTGGCAAAATGCCCGGTGATCATGATCACGGAGTCTACACCGGTATCATAGATCTTTTGCGTAAACAGTGCCTTGTCTTTTATAGTAAGACCAAATGAACCGGTAGCCACCACCGGTGCGCGGCCGTTCACATACCGCACTACATGTTCAGTAAGCGCCAGTCGCTCATCCTCGCTGATGCTGTACATTTCAGACGACAGGCAATTGGCGAAGAAGCCTTTCACGCCGGCCTCCAGGTAAAAATCTATCAGGTGTTCCACCATGTCATGATCAATCTGCGCTTTCAAATTAAAAGGGGTGATCATCACCGGTACGAATTTCTTTTGCATAACAAACGGGTTTAAAAAAATCAGGAAGTTTTAAGGCGTTGCAGGCGTGATAACAGCGTGCCCGCCAGGAATATTGATAAAGTACCCACCACGATGATCATATGCGCGTGCAAAGGGCTGCGCAGATTCACCCATCCGGCGGGCAGGTATTTTGATAACGACATCCACAGGATCACGATAATACCAATGATGGTAGCGGTAACCGCCGTGGTATTTTTTGTTTTGGAGATGATACCCAGCAAAAACAATCCCAGCATGCCTCCTGCAAAAATGCCGGATAATTCCCACCACACATCCAGGATACTTTTCACCCCTATCATGGAAATACCAAAAACAATGGCCAGCAAACCCGATAAGGTAGTAGCGATATACAATACCCGCATCTCCCGCGCAGGAGTGATTTTCGGATCGGCATAGCGCTGGTAAATATCTTTCAGAAAAACAGTAGCTGTACTGTTCATACCACTGCTCACGGTGCTCATGGCAGCAGAAAGGATGGCCGCTACAATGAGGCCCATGAGTCCTTTTGGCACTTTACTCACCATAAACCAGGGCAGCACCTTATCGCCGTAATCTGCCGGTTGCAGGGAGGATAATGGTACCTGTCTTTCTGCAGCCACCTGCTGTTTCAGCGCCAGCAATGCTTCCGGGTGCTGTTGCGCATACGCATACAAAGCAGTGCCTATAAAAAAGAACACCATGCTTACGGGCACATACCAGTACACACAAAGCCATATGCTGCGCGACGCTTCTTTTTCTGAACGGGCGGTATGATAGCGCTGCACATAGTTCTGATCCATCCCGAAGTTGTTCAGGTTAATAAAGAACCCATACAGGAACACCACCCAAAATGTAGAGTTGTTGAAATCCCGCAGGGAGAAGCTTCCCAGGGAAAACTTCCCATCTGCTATTCCTATCTGCCAAATATCTTTCACCCCATTATTCATTCCTGTAATTACCAGCCACAGGATCACGATAGCGCCGGCAGTTTTTACGATGCCCTGCAATACTTCTGTCCATATCACTGCTTCCATGCCACCCAGTACGGTATATATAATAATACAGATGCCTGTAACGGTCATGATAGTACGCATTTCCAAACCGGTGAGCGCCTGTAATGCCAGCGCTACCCCGAAAAAAATAGAGCCCATCCTTGCCAGCTGCATCAGGATAAAACAAACCATGGCATAGGTTCTGGCCCATGGACCAAAGCGATGCTCCAGGTGTGTATAGGCGCTTACTTCCCCGCTGCGGCGGTAAAACGGTACAAAATATTTTGCCGCCACAAATGCCGCCAGCGGCATCGACAAACTGAATACAAACGCATTCCAGTTACTGCCAAATGATTTTCCCGGTACGCCGAGAAAAGTATTACTGCTTAAAAACGTTGCATACAACGAAAGCCCCAAAGCCCAGCCCGGTATGGTTCCGGATGCTGTGGTAAATTGTGCCGCGTTGCCGTTCTTCCGTGAAAACCATACCCCTACTCCGATCATACATAGCAGGTAAATGGCGATTACAGCCAGATCAATTATTGGCAGTTGATGCATAACGATAGATAAACAAATTTCAATACGTGGATAAAAATATTACAGCCGTTACACGAAGATTGCTATTTTTTACGGATCAAACAATGTTGAATGTTATGAAAAGAATAGCTTAAATTACTATTACGATGAACAACCTGGCAGCCAACACACCGACCACCTGGAACTTACCTGATCACCTGAAACGCAAGCTGGAAAAGCATCCGCTTGGAAAGAACCTTTTCATTACCACTATCGGGCTTTACCCCGAAAATGCCGCCAGGGAAATCAGTGAGCCTAAAGGCATTCCTGTGTACACCTTATTATATGTAACACATGGAAAAGGATGGCTGGAAACCGGGAAAAAGAAAACGCCCATCAAATCCAATCAATACCTCATTTTCCCCAAAGACGCCGCTTTCAGATCGGGCCCTGCGGCAGACGAGCCATGGAGGATCTATGCCGTACAGTTTTCCGGTAAGCTGGCCGATGAAATATACACTTATCTTGGTACCGGTTTAAAGCCACATACGATTCCGCCACTGGTAGGGCGTAATGCGCAGTTCGATGATATCCTCCACCATCTCGACCTCATGAATAATATAGAGAACCTGCTGTATGCCAATTTCCGGTTCTATAGTTTCCTGGGCACTTTCCGGCTTACCGTGTTCAATTATATGAAGAAGGGCGCCGATAATATTATTGAACAGTGTATACAGCTGATGAAACAGAAACTGGATCAACACCTCACCCTGGCCGACCTTTCCAGGGAAACCTGTATTTCCGCCTCGTACCTGTCAGCCCTCTTTAAAGAGAAAACACGCTACTCTCCCATCCAGCTGTTTACCTCGCTTCGGATGCAAAAGGCCAGCCAGCTGCTGAAAGATACCCACCTTACCGTAAAGGAAATTGCCAGGGAAATGGGCTACCCCGACCAGTACACCTTTTCCAGGTCCTTTAAACTGATCATGGGGGTATCGCCCAAAAAATTCAGGGACAAAGGGTAAATGATATTAACCAATTGTTAAGCAGTGAGGGATGTGGCGTTTCAAAACGAATATATAGAAGGAACGAAACTCCTTCCATCATTTAATACCAACACTCATGCGCTTTTTTATCCCCCGTTATCTATTCCTTCTGCTGCCTGTATTTTGTTTACTTACAGGAGCCTGTAAAAAAGATAAGCCTGCAACACCAGAAAAATCGCCCAAATACGACCTGGTGAAGGGTACCTGGAAGCAACAGGACATTGTACTGGCTGTAGACGTTAAACTGAATAAACAAAACATTCCCAAAGGCACCAGTATCCTTGCACTGGCTCCCCTGCTGGGACCCGGCGGCGAACTGTTCACCTGTACCGCGGATAACACCTACCGCTTCAACGAAGACGGCTCCTTTGCCATTGAAGGTTGCACTACCCTCATACTACCGGTAGCGGGCAACAGCGGCACCTGGGACCTGGATGTACATGATTCCGTGTTGAAACTCGTTTCTGCAAAAAGTGAAAATGATCCGCACTGGATCGAAGATATCAGTAGTACCAACCTGGATCTTTCCCTTACGGTAACAATCCCCGGTGTAGCTACTGTACCGCTTGTATTAAAACTGAAGAAATAAAAAGAACCGCCGGAGATATCGTATGCTATTGTGGAAAATAACAATAATATAATCGGTAATTCCTTGTATCTTGTTTAGGCTGATCAGATATTTGCTGGCAATTATGGAAAGTATTGTACAGGATATTATCAATGGGAATATCGAAAGTTTTAAACTGGTATACCAACAGTACCACACAAAACTTTACTTCTACGTTTTGAAATGTACACACTCTGTATACATAGCGGAAGAAACTGTGCAACTTACCTTCATCCTTCTATGGGAAAAGCGGGAAAAACTTTCTGTAAACTTCAGCATCTCCACACAGTTATTTCGTATAGGCAAAAGCGTGATGACCGACCTGCTGCGCAAACAACAGGTACGCAACCGCCACACCGAAATACTGGTACGGGATAACACCAACTGGCATGTAGAAACAGACATCACGGTGAAGGAGGAACTCACCCGGGTGTATAACAGTATAGAACAACTATCACCCATCCGGAAAAATGTTTTTAAACTCAGCCGCTTTGAAGGATT
>NZ_DATMTE010001084.1:0-6533 GCF_035564935.1 Chitinophaga sp.
CTTGTATATTCATCCGAACACCTGTTGCAATTAATTAACGATATACTGGACCTCAACCGGATTGAAAGTGAAAACCTGGAACTACATTTCTCCGAGGTGGCATTACCTGAACTGATCCAGCAGATAAAGAACCAGTTTAACCAACAAGCCGCTGCCAAAGGGCTCCGGTTAAATACTGTCGTAGATCTTAATACCCCGCGGTGTATATTGGCCGATCCAATCCGGATCAGCCAGGTGCTGAATAACCTGATAAGTAACGCTATAAAATATACTGAAAAGGGAGAAGTAACAGTATCTGTGCTTATAACAACGGAAACGGAACATAAGGTGACGTTACGGTTTTCTGTAACTGATACAGGAATAGGTATTCCTTCAGATCTTCATAAAATAATTTTTGAGCGCTTCAAACACCTCCATACCACTACCTCCCACCGGCAAACGGGATCGGGGTTGGGTTTAGCTATCAGCCACAGGTTGGTAGCCTTGCTGGGAGGTGAAATCATGCTAAAAAGCAGCTCGGGGAAAGGAACTACTTTTTACTTTGAACTGACCTTTGAAAAAATTACCACTACAACAACAGATACTGAAAAATCACAGGAGGACCTGTCTGCCTATGCAGGTAAATTCAACTGGTTGCAGGTACTTCTTGTTGAAGACACCAATATTAATATCATGGTGGCGGTGAAGCAACTGAAGTATTTCGGGATCATCCCGGATGTAGTCACAAACGGCAATGATGCAGCAAGCCTTTTACAGAGCATCAGCTATGATGTAGCACTGATCGATCTTCACATGCCTGGCATGGATGGCTATGCACTGGGGAAACTGATAAAGCAGCAATACCCGGATGTCCAGATTGTTATTTTTACTGCCGATATTCTTGCAGAGGTCAGAACACGCTTTGCCAGTTTAGATATCACACATTTTCTCAACAAGCCGGTTCGCCCGGAAGAAATGCTGGCTACCCTGCTTAAAATAACGCAGGCAAAAAAGAACTAATTCAGGTATTCTTTCAAATCATACTGGTGAACAACAAAAGATGCACTGTTTTACCAGCACACTTTTTATTGTTTTATTTTAGCAAGATAGATACTAAAAACGGTACCCGATCGTCATCCTGAAATTCCGGCGCGCTTCCACAATATAATTGTAAAAGCCGGTGGCAGTAGTAGGAATAGAAGCCGCTGTAAGCAACTGCTGGTTATCCAGCAGGTTATTCACCAGCAGGGAAACATTGTACTTTCCTTTTACATAGCTCAAACCGGCATCTGTACGGAAGTAGTTAGGGATACTGAACACCCTGGTAGCGCTTCCTACATACCTGTCTGCCATCCACTGAATCCCTCCTGTTACACCAAAGCCATTTAAAAGGCCTTTACCAATGCGGTAATTCAGCCAGGCATTGGTAATATGTGTGGCCGTATTCGGCGTAATATTTCCCACTGTTTTTGTAACGGCCGTTGGCGCCTCCTTGGAAATTTTTGAATCGGTATAAGCATAGTTTAAAGTAGCATTCAACCCCGGCAATATTTCCCCATTGATATCTATTTCCACCCCTTTGGTAAGTGTTTCTCCCAGTTGCTCCTGTACATTGGCGCCGCGACTGTCTTTTATATCCAGGTTCACCACGGAATTCTGACGGGCAATACGGTACACCGAAGCCGATGCCACCCATTTACCGTCAAACCATTCCTTCTTCACTCCCGCTTCCACATCTACGCCTTTAATGGGCTTAAAGGCATTCTGGTTGGAATCAGCACCGGCTACCGGTACAAACGACTGGTCAAATAAACCATAAATAGTAGTGGATTTATCTATTGAATAACTCAGGCCAACACGTGGTGTAAATACATTATCCTTGATCGCCAGCGCTTTGGTTCTGCCAACTGTTTCTGCATAGGTAAAACGCCCCGCCAGCGATAAACGCAAGCGGTTATTAAAGAAGCCCAGCTCGTCCTGCGCATAGGCGGATGTATAACTTACGGAAGTAACATAGCCGCCGGCGCCGGCTCTTATGGCCAAAGGCTGGGTACGGTCCGTTACCGGGAACGATGCAAAAGGAATGCTATACTCCGGGTTATACACATTGAACATTTTTCCACCGCCCATTTTAAGATCGGGAGTCAGCTGCCTGAAATCACCCCAGAATTTTTTGTTACCCATATCTACACCCGCCAGGATCCTGTGCCGCACCGTTCCGGTGTATTCTTCTCCCGATATGGAAGCCTGTGCAAAGCGATTCTGCCCTGCTTCATCGGCTATGCTGTAAGCCCTGCGCATATCTCCGTTTACCGCTATACTGTCGGCCCATACACTGTTAGCCACCATAGTGAAATTGAAATAGGCCACCTGCGCATGTGCTTCCCATTTGTCGTTAAACTTATGATCGAAGTACAGGTATACACTATGATCCTTCAATTTGCCCGGAGTGAAGGAAGGATCTCCATAAAAGAAATCATTGGAAATCTTTTCATCCAGCAATTTATTCATAGAGAAAACATAGTTGCCATTAGCCAGGTAAGTAGCTCCCTGGTAGGTATATTCCAGTGTAACAGATGTACGGTCATCAACCAGATATTTTAATACCGGTGCAAACAGGTAACGGTTGTTGTAGTTGTATTTGGTATAATAATTTTTTTGCTGACCGGCCACATTCAGGCGGTATAACAGCCTACCATCCTTACTCAGTTTACCATCGAAATCCAGGGCAGCACGGTAAGTACTGAAACTTCCCATACTGATATTCACCGCCCCCTTGGTAATACCGGTGGGCTTTTTGGTTACCACGTTGTAAAAACCTCCGGGTTCGCCGCCTGCCAGCATAAATCCTGCAGGTCCTTTCACAAATTCAATGCGGTCAATCATAGCGGCATCTTCCGCCGTTGGTCCCCAGCTAGCTTCTATGTTCATTCCGTTGCGGAACGCAGGGATCTTGGAACCACGCATCCGGATGTTGGCATACTGGTTATCCCAGTGCCCCACGCGCGTAGCACCGCTTACATTGCGCGTAATACCATCTACCAGGTCAAATGCCTGCTGATCAGCCATTACATTGGCGGAAATAACCTGTATATTCTGCGGCACTTCAAGGATAGGCGTTCTCAATCGCAATGAGCCGGAAAGACTATCATTCTTATACCGGTTCCTGGCGCCGCTTACAATTACTTCTTTCAATTGCTTGTCAGACGCCTCCAGCTGTAATCTGATCTGCGCAATCTGATCTTCTTCCACAACAATTTCCTGCGACATTGTTTTATAACCGATCAGCATTACCTGCAATGTATACTTTCCGGGCATCAGCTTCCTGAATACAAATTCTCCTTTTTCGTTGGTAAGGGTTCCCCTGTTCTTTTCTTTGATCTGCACGGCTACATAAGCCGCAGGCGCTCCGTCTGATGTAACCACCAGCCCCCTGATAGCAGATAAAGGTTCAGCAACAGCCAACACATTAACGGAAGAACATACAGTACATAAAAAGCACAGGAGTACCGCAACCCGGTTGATAAGTAAACGCATATAGGTTAATTGAATCAGTTTAAAAAATCAGGCGCAAATTAGTTCATGGTATATGAGCAAGGGTTACGGATTCGGGAAAATGGTTTGCGCAATGCGGAAAAATCCGGAAGCACTACAAAAGAAAGAAGCCGCATCGTTCAGTAACGATGCGGCTTCTCTTGTGGTTATACGGCTTCCTCAATACAATACCCGGAAGCTGATGGTATCTTTGATCTTCTTCAGTTCTTTCAAAATCCCTTTATCATACTCACTGCCGGTATCTGTGATCACATAACCGATAGCTTCATTCGTCATAAGAAATTGCGAAATAATATTGACGCGGTGATCTGCCAATACCTGGTTCACTTTTGCCATCACACCGGGAACGTTGTGGTGAATGTGGATAAAACGATGCGCGTTCTTCACCTCGGGCAGCTGGATATTAGGGAAATTACTGCTCTTAAAGGAATCTCCGTTGTTGATAAACCTGGCAATCCTTTTTGCCAGCGATTCAGGTTTATGGCTATTATCAAAGATCACAATCCCCATTTCCGTACAAAGCTGCTGCGGGATATGCTTTTTGCTGTTGCCCGGGTAGCCTATCACTTTCAGTTTCACCGCCTTTTTAAGCTGCTCCCCGCTGATCTTCTCCCCTTCTCCCAGCAGCAGTATTCCTGCTGCTGATAATAACTTATCGTCTGTTCCTGCATGTTTGATGGTAAAGCCATCTTTCTTCAGGTATTTTACTGCAGCTTCCGGTACATCTCCCGCTACCTGGCAAATGATGCGGTTCCTGGGATAGGAAATAGCGGAGGGCAGGTTATTTACATACAGAAATTCATCGAAACTGGGCGTAATATGATCTGCTTTTTCGGTAACAGATTTACGTTCTATATTTTCTGTAAACGCATAAAATTTCTTGATCATCCCGGATTCCTTCAGTTGGAAATCGGAATAGCCATCGCCAATACCATGAATTTCACCCTGGAGCTGCAATTCGTGCAGCAGCTTCACTTTACCGCCTTCATTGGAAAGAGGATTTGCGGCATCATAACCAACTATTTTCCCTTCGTCGTTAAACAGGAAAGTATTTGCGTAAATATTCTCTTTTCTGATATGAAAAGGCAGTACCACCGGTGTGATAAATTCTTTGAATCCGCCGGAAACAATCAACACATCATCCGCATGATGTTTAAAAAAATTTTTATTACGGGAGAAAGAAGTAGATACCAGTTTTTTCAGATGCTTTACCAACAGTTTCAGATGGTCTTTATTGGCTTCCAGTAGTTGCACCCTGGCAGCCAGGCTTTCCCTGAAAGAAAGCTTCCCTTCCATAGCCAGGTTAGTCAGATCTTCAATCTTCTTATAGATCTGTTCTCTTTCCGGATGATCCTGCAGGGATATGCGCGCCAGTTCATCCAATGCTTCCACCTGTGTGAAGGTGCTGTCGAAATCAATTATATAATATTTTTTGCCCACGGAACAATCATTTGGAGCACAAAAATATAAGTTTAAATAGGATTTAACAGACAATCTTGTGATTCCTGCAATTCATGGGGGTCCGCATCGCTATAAAGTCTCCCAACCGGGTTCATCTTCCTCCCCGGGCGTTTCCTTTTCCACAGCCAGTTCTGCTGTCCTTCTTTCCCCGATCTGCTGCCGCCACATGGCATAGTACAGCCCCTTGTGCTCCACCAGCTCCTCATGGGTGCCTGTTTCAGCGATCTTTCCCTTTTCCAGCACAATGATCCGGTCGGCATGCATGATGGTCGACAGCCGGTGTGCAATCAACACAGTGATCTGCTCCCTGCGGGCGGAAATACTTCTTACGGTATCGGTGATCGCCTCTTCTGTAATAGAATCCAGCGCGGAAGTAGCTTCATCAAAGATCAGCAGGCGCGGATGGCGGATCAGCGCGCGGGCAATAGAGATACGCTGCTTTTCCCCGCCCGATAATTTTACACCGCCTTCTCCCAGTTTGGTGTAGATGCCTTTACCGGAGCGGGCCAGCAGGGCAGTACAGGAGGCCTTTTCCAACGCTTCAATCACTTCTTCATCCGTAGCATCGGATTTTACAAACAGCAGGTTTTCCCTGATAGTACCGGCAAACAGTTGTGTATCCTGCGTTACAAAGCCTATCTGTCTTCTCAGCGCATTATACCGGATATCACGCGAAGGCACATCATTAAAATATATTTCTCCTTCTACAGGTTTATACAGCCCTACCAGTAATTTCACCAGGGTAGATTTTCCGGAGCCTGAAGGACCAACAAACGCAATCGTGTCGCCGGTTTCCACGGAAAAGGAAATATGGTCAATAGCGTTGGAAGTAGCGGTTTTATGCCGGAACACTACCTCGTCAAAGCGCATCTGCTGTAAATCGCCTATTTCTACCGGCTCCTCCGGACGCTCTTCCACCGGTCGTTGCATCAGTTTATGAAACAGCTGCAACGATGCCTCCGCTTCACGGTACTGGATAATGATGTTGCCCAGGTCCTGCAACGGTACAAAAATAGCCGTGGTAATAAACTGCATTGTGATCAGTTCACCGGTGGTGAGTATATTCCGGAAAATCAGCCATAGCAAAATAAACAGGATGCTTTGTTTTAAAACATTGAGCGTGGTGCCCTGTAAAAAAGATAACGTTCTTACCTGCCGGGTCTTCTCCATTTCCAGGTCGAAAATTTCTTTGGTAAAGGTTTTCAGCCGTCTTATTTCCGGGAAGGTAAGCCCCAGGCTCTTTACCAGTTCTATATTCCGGAGCGATTCTGTAATAGCGCCGGAAAGCTGCAGTGTTTCACGGTTAATAGCCCTTTGCACCGTTTTCATCTTCTTGCTGAGCAAACCGGTGAGTCCACCAAGGAAAATAATGCCGATCACAAATACAGGTATCAGCGCCCAGTGTTTGGTAATAGCATACCAGATCAGGAAACCCATGCCTACCAGTGAGGTGAACAAAATATTAATAAAAGCAGTAATGAACCTTTCTGTATCTGTTCTTACCTTTTGCAGTACAGCCAGGGTTTCTCCGCTCCGCT
>NZ_DATMTE010001085.1:0-3052 GCF_035564935.1 Chitinophaga sp.
ATCCAGCACCCAAGTACATTGCGCCGATCCCGTTCCGCGATCTGAACCTGAGCCCGGGATGGACACAAAACCCAAGCTACTAAACAATTACTTTTGATTTGACCTATAAATAGTTTAATCATGCCTTGTGCATGATTAAACTATTTTGTTAATTCGTTTTGTAGCTAAATGAAAATTCTCCCAGTGTATAAATTTTAGTGAATGAAAAAAACAAACTGGAAGCTGCGCAGCCTCCTGATGCTGACGCCTTTTCT
This sequence comes from Chitinophaga sp., assembly GCF_035564935.1. Taxonomy (GTDB): domain Bacteria; phylum Bacteroidota; class Bacteroidia; order Chitinophagales; family Chitinophagaceae; genus Chitinophaga. Next base: position 255 of record NZ_DATMTE010001085.1, read on the forward strand.
ATGCTTATCCGGCCGCACACATGCTGCGGTGTATGATACCATCCCCGGAACAAAGCAGCCTATCGACCTGATTGACCCTACCATCGGCAACGTAGGCCAGCTGCTGGAACCCACCCGGCCCACCGTGCAGCTGCCAAACCAGATGATCCGGTTTACACCCCAGCGGAAAGATTTTATGGACGACCAGATCTCCGACTTTCCATTGAACGTGGTATCACACCGGCTTGGACAGGTGTTTTCCATAAAACCGGCGGTGGGCGCCATATCGCAAAGCGATTGGAAAACCCGGATGCCATACGACCATAACCTGGAAACCAACCGCCCCTGGTATTATTCTACCTGGCTGCTGGATGAGGAAGTGAACGTGGAATTTACTGCCGGTAAAAAAGCGGGTTACTATCGTTTCCGTTTCCCGGTTGGTAAAGAAAAATCGTTATTGTTAGGTACTTACAATGATGGCGAGGCCGCGTACAGCTTCCTGCCGGGCAATGTGATCACCGGGATGGAAACTTATAATGGTTATGTAAAAGTATACCTCTACGGCGTTTTCAGCGAAGCTGGTAAACCCGGTGTAGTAGAACAGGGACAATTAAGCAACAATAAAAATATTGCTGGTAAAGCGCTAAAAGCATTTATCAGTTTCCCTGCCGCTACAAAAGAAGTGACGCTTAAATATGCCATTAGCTATATCAGTGCTGAACAGGCAAAGAAAAGTTATGAAGAAGAGATCAGTAAAAAAGATTTCGACGCCGTAGCCGCCAATGGTAAAAAAGCCTGGGCCGATGTGATGAACCAGGTAAAGGTAAAAGGTGGTACTACCGCCCAGCAACGCTCTTTCTATACCGCGTTATACCGCTGCTATGAAAGGGCAGTGGATATTACAGAAGACGGGCAGTATTACAGTGGTTACGATAAACAGGTGCATAAAGATAAGCGTCCTTTTTATGTGGATGACTGGACCTGGGATACTTACCTGGCACTGCACCCGTTGAGAATGATCCTCAACCCCGCAAAGGAAGAAGATATGTTACAATCGTTTGTACATATGTATGAGCAGAGTGGCTGGATGCCTACTTTCCCTGTGCTGTTCGGCGATCATGCGTGTATGAACGGGTTCCATTCTTCTGTAGTAATGCTGGATGCACACCGCAAAGGACTGAAAAACTTTGACATTGAAAAAGCCTATGAAGGCATGCGCAAAAATGCTACTGAAGCTACCATGCTTCCCTGGCGCAATGGTCCTAAAACAGCACTCGATGATGTGTATCATAACAAAGGCTATTTCCCGGCACTGCGCCCGGGCGAAAAAGAAACCGAACCCGTGGTACATTCCTTTGAAAAAAGACAGGCCGTGGCAGTGACGCTGGGCGGCGCTTACGACGACTGGGCAGTGTCGGAACTGGCCGGTGATCTGAATAAGAAAGATGACCAGCGTTTGTTTGCACCAAGGGCAAAGAATTATAAAAATCTCTGGAACGCCGACAAACAATTCTTCCTGCCAAAAGATGGCAACGGGGAATGGATCGATATCAATGTAAAATATGATGGTGGTCTTGGTGGCCGTGAATATTATGATGAAAACAACGGCTGGACCTATCTCTGGCAGGTACAGCAGGACATTCCCGGGCTCATTGCCCTGATGGGAGGAAAAGATGCGTTCGAAAAAAGACTGGATCAGCTGTTCCGCGAACCGCTGGATATGTCGCGCTATGCGTTCTGGAGTAAGTTCCCGGATGCCACCGGCCTCGTAGGACAATATTCCATGGGCAATGAACCCAGCTTTCATATTCCTTATTTATACAACTACACCGGCGCTCCCTGGAAAACGCAGCAGCGCATCCGCTTCCTGCTGGATGCCTGGTTCAAGGATAACATCTTTGGTATTCCCGGTGATGAAGACGGTGGCGGTATGTCTGCCTTCGTAGTATTTTCCTCGATGGGCTTTTACCCGGTAACACCAGGTATTCCCGAATACACCATTGGCAGCCCGGTATTTGAAAATGTAAGCATCACTTTACCTGATAAAAAACAATTTACCGTAGTAGCGCATAACAGCTCCGTTGTAAATAAATATATTCAACAGGCAAAGTTCAATGGCAAGCCGCTGAACAAACCCACGTTCACACACCAGCAGTTAACCGATGGCGGAACGCTGGAACTGTTCATGGGGCCCAAGCCTAATAAAAGCTGGGGTGTGCAGTAATTGCCGGGAAAGAAGTTTACTGGTCTAGTGAGCCGGTAACAATGATGAAGACAGAAGATCGTCCCTTTACAGGGACGGTCTTTTTTTGGCGGCAAACAAGCCGGTAAAAACTTGTCATGTTAATAAAAGAACGGTTTAAAAAAATGAAATAATTGTACAAATAAATGAGAATAGTGTATTTTACCTGTCTCACAGCATAACCCATTATATACTTCAGACAGTCATGAAAAGTATATTAATTGTTACAGATGTAGATTTCTGGCAACGAGGGTCAGGTAATAGAATAAGGATAGCTGCACTCCTCAGGTATCTTAGTGAAAACTTTGCTATCAGCGTCATCTATACAGGTGATATTAAACCTCCAACATCATATCCGCATGCTGCCATCCTTCCTATTGGTAAAGCGAATGCCAAGTCATCAAAGTATTGTATAAATCTTATCAGGACGTTGTTTAAAAAAATATCATTCAAGGTATGCATCATCGAATATATTCATCAGTCCTATTTCCTCAACTATTTGCCGCCAGGTACCCTAACCATATTAGATACACATGACATTCAAAGTGAGAAGAATAAGAGCTTTAACGCATTCAAT
>NZ_DATMTE010001086.1:0-7327 GCF_035564935.1 Chitinophaga sp.
ATGGAGTAATTAGAATAACATTACCGGCTTCAAACGACAATCCGCCTTATACCTACACGGTTAACGACGGAATCAATCCGGCTATAACGCAGAGCACCCCTATATTTACCGGCTTGCCTGCAGGAACTTATACCATTACTGTAATGTCTGGAAAAAACTGTTCAGATGCTCAAACTGTAACCATCACTGAACCGTCACTTTTAGATATCAGTGCTTCGGCAACGGCCTTTGCTTGTAATGCTTCCAATGTGGTGAATACTTCAACTATTACAGTAACTGTTGAAAATGACACAACAGGAAATCCTTCCGGAACAGCTCCCTATTTCTATAGTATTGATGGAACTAATTTCCAAAATACCAACACATTTAATATTGTTGACAATGGAAGCACACAGAATATAACCGTAACAGTGAAAGACAGTAATAACTGTACGCAAACCACAACGGTAATTATCAATCCTTTACCGGAAATAACAGCAGTTGCTGCAGTTCGCGGAACAGCAATTACCTGTACCAATGACGAGTCTGTACAGATAAATGTAACAGGCGGTTCCGGAGATTTCACTTTTGATGTCTTACCATTAGGGTCACAGGCATCTGTCACTCCGGGTCCGGGGAATAACACCGCTACATTACTACTGACACAGCCCGGAAGCTACACTTTCCAGGTCAAAGACAACGTAACGGGATGTTATATGCTTACCGTTCCTTACGAAATTCTGCCGTTTGATACGATTGAAGTAATAGCATCCAATGCTACCCCGGTAACTTGTTTTGGAGATTTGGACGGAACTCTTACCATTAACGTAACAGGATACACCGGTGCTTATTCATACAATGTTATCAATACAGCAGGAATAACCGTAGCAACAGGAAACGGAAATACCTCAATAAACCCGTTTACAATAAGCGGCCTGTCAGCAGGAAACCTTCATGTCGTAGTTACGGCAACTGATACTCCTTTCTGTACGGAAGACTCAAACACCGTAACCGTTACTTCTCCTGATAGTCCATTACAGTTGACCGCTAACCAGACTGCCAATGTAACCTGTGATAACAATCAGGGAGAAATCACAGCTTCTGCCACCGGAGGATGGGGAACCTATCTATATGAATTAGTAAACAATACAACCTCTACAACTATTCAGGCGTATGCCGCCAACAGCACCTTTACAGGTTTGGCTGCAGGAAATTATACTGTCTCCGTAAGAGATTCAGGAGGCTGTATCGTAAGCCAGACAATTGTATTAGTACAACCGGCACTTATCTCGGCTACTATAAATGCCTCTGTTACCCAGGTACTTTGCCATGGTGATACTACCGCCATGATTGAAGCCTTAAGTGTAGCAGGAGGACAAGGAAGCTATCAATTCATCCTTAATCGTTATGATGCAACAGGAACTACAATTGTTTTGAGTTCCGGACCTCAAACAAGTCCGCAATTCCCTGGACTTGGAGCAGGAATCTACAGCATCACGATTACTGATGGTTGGAATTGTGACCTGACAACACCAACATTAACAATCACTGAACCAACTCCGCTACAAGGATTTTTATCTGCAAACAGCAATATGACCTGTTTAACACAGGCAGAAATCATCGTATCCGGTTCGGGTGGAACACCACCGTACCAGTTCAGTGCTGATGGAATAACTTATTCAAATACTTCAGTATATACTGTAGGTCCCGGCACTTATCAATATTATGTGAAGGATGCGAACGGATGCCAGGCCGTATTGACAAATCAGGTAACCATATTGCCGGTTCCGGCTTTACAGTTAAATCTGGACCTGAGCAGCGCTTCAATAAACTGTTCGGGAGAATCGACAGCAGCCATTACAGCCAATGCAACCGGAGGACTAGGCAGTTATATGTATGAATTATTAGACGGAGCATCCAATGTTCTGGCAGGACCGCAAGCAGGAAATAGTTTTACCGGACTTCCTGCAGGAAATTATTATGTTCGTGTGGTGAGTCTTGACTGTAGAGAAACATCGTCTGTCATTAATATTACAGACCCGGCCCAACTAACGGTAAGCTACATCAAGCAAGATGTTCTTTGTTTTGGAGATGCAAACGGTAGCATTGAAATTCAAACTACAGGAGGAACAGGAATTATTCAATATGCAATATCTCCTAACCTCAACCAATTTGTAACAGACAACGTATTTGACGCACTTCCTCCAGGAAGCTATGAGGTCATTGTTCAAGACCAGAAAGGCTGTTTTGAATTGTTAAATATTGACATTTTAGAACCGGCTCCGCTTGTAGCAACAGTAGATGCCGTAAATCAGGAACTTTGTCTTAATGATGCCGATGGTTCGATAGCAATCAGCATTACAGGAGGAACAGGAAATTATCTGGTAAGTCTTGACAACGTTACATTTGTACCTGTTGTGGGTAACCAGCACACCTTCACGAATTTGGTTGGGGATACTCTATACCTGATTTATGTAAGAGATTCTAACGGATGTAATGTAAATCCACCTGTAGAACAATATATGGATCCGGCGGTAGAAGTAATTCCAGCCGTATCAGTACAGCCGAATTGTACGAATAATGTACCTGGAAACATCGTAACAGTAACCGTAAATATTGAAGTTGTAAGTGATGTCCAATACTCTTTAGACGGAATCAATTATGTGGCTTCCAACACGTTTACGAATGTACCACCGGGAACGCATACCGCCTACGTACAGCACACGAATGGCTGTACAAAACAAGTTCCTTTCACAATTGACAATTTATTGCCAATTACTGCAACTCCTAGTGTAACAGCAAATGTGTTGTGCTTTGGAGATACTACAGGAAGTATTGAAGTAACCGCTACCGGAGGAACGGGAACGATTGAATATGCCATATCGCCTGCTTTCGTTTACGGAACTGCCAACACGTTCAACAACCTGGCGGCGGGAACCTATACCGTCAAGGTTAGGGACAACATCGGCTGTGAAGTCGAACTGGCAAACATCGCGGTAACAGAGCCTGCGGCAGCGCTTTCGGCCACGGTTAACGGAACGCACGAAATCTGCCTGGGCGACAATAACGGCACGATAACCATAACGCCTGCGGGAGGAACGGCGCCTTATACCACAAGCCTGGATTCCAACAATCCGGCCGACTTTACTTCGGCATTGACCTACAGCAACCTGAACGGAGGGCAGACCTATACCGTTTACGTGAAGGATGCCAACGGATGCGAGATTGCGCCACAGACATTCACGATAAACAACGGGGTAGACATACAGCCTACGGCAACGGTGGTAGCAAACTGTACCGGCAACGTACCTGGAAACACGGTAACAATTGGCGTAAATCCTGCAGTAGCCTCACAGGTTCAGTACTCACTGGACGGAGTAACGTATGTAACATCAAATACGTTCAACAACATTGCTCCGGGAAGCCATACCGCCTACGTACAGCACACCAATGGCTGTACCAAAACGGTTCCTTTCACTATTGACAATTTATTACCAATCACAGCAACTTCAAATGTAACGGCCAACGTATTGTGCTTCGGCCAGTCAACGGGAAGCATTCAGGTAACGGCCACAGGTGGAACGGGAACGATTGAATATGCCATATCGCCTGCTTTCGTTTACGGAACTGCCAACACGTTCAACAACCTGGCAGCGGGAACCTATACCGTTAAGGTAAGGGACAATATCGGCTGTGAGGTCGAACTGGCAAACATTACGGTAACTGAGCCTGCGGCAGCGCTTTCGGCTACGGTTAACGGAACACACGAAATCTGCCTGGGAGACAATAACGGTACGATAACCATAACGCCTGCGGGTGGAACGGCGCCTTATACCACAAGCCTGGATTCCAACAATCCGGCCGACTTTACATCGGCATTGACCTACAGCAACCTGAACGGTGGGCAGACCTACACCGTATACGTGAAAGATGCCAACGGTTGCGAGATTACACCTCAGACATTCACGATAAATAACGGGGTTGACATACAGCCGACGGCAACAGTAGTAGCAAACTGTACCGGCAACGTACCTGGAAACACGGTAACCATAGGTGTGAATCCTGCTATTGCTTCTCAAGTACAGTATTCATTGGATGGAGTAACCTATGCTGCTTCCAACACATTTACGAATGTGGCACCGGGAAGCCATACCGCCTATGTCCAGCACACCAATGGCTGTACCAAAACGGTTCCTTTTACCATCAACACGCTAATACCGGTTACGGCTAACGCCAACGTAACGGCCAACGTATTATGCTTCGGCCAGTCAACCGGAAGCATTCAGGTAACGGCCACAGGTGGAACGGGAACGATTGAATATGCCATATCGCCTGCCTTCGCCTACGGAACATCAAACACGTTCAACAACCTGGCAGCGGGAACCTATACCGTTAAGGTTAGGGACAACATCGGCTGTGAGGTCGAACTGGCAAACATTACAGTAACAGAACCTGCGGCAGCACTTTCGGCAACGGTTAACGGAACGCACGAAATCTGCCTGGGCGACAATAACGGTACGATAACCATAACGCCTGCGGGTGGAACGGCGCCTTATACCACAAGCCTGGATTCCAACAACCCGGCCGACTTTACATCGGCACTGGCCTACTCCAACCTGAACGGTGGGCAGACCTATACCATTTATGTGAAAGATGCCAACGGATGTGAGATTACACCTCAGACATTCACGATAAACAACGGGGTTGACATACAGCCGACGGCAACGGTGGTAGCAAACTGTACCGGCAACGTACCAGGAAATACGGTAACAATTGGCGTAAATCCTGCCATTGCTTCTCAAGTGCAGTATTCATTGGATGGAGTAACCTATGCCGCTTCCAATGTATTTACGAATGTGGCTCCCGGAAACCATACCGCCTACGTACAGCACACCAATGGCTGTACCAAAACGGTTCCTTTCACAATCAACACGCTATCGCCTATTACGGCTAACGCCAACGTAACGGCCAACGTATTGTGCTTCGGCCAGTCAACCGGAAGCATTCAGGTAACGGCCACAGGTGGAACGGGAACGATTGAATATGCCATATCGCCTGCCTTCGCCTACGGAACTGCAGACACGTTTAACAACCTGGCGGCAGGAACCTATACCGTTAAGGTTAGGGACAACATCGGCTGTGAGGTCGAACTGACAAACATTACGGTAACTGAGCCTGCGGCAGCGCTTTCGGCAACGGTTAACGGAACACACGAAATCTGCCTGGGCGACAATAACGGTACCATAACCATTACGCCTGCGGGTGGAACGGCGCCTTATACCACAAGCCTGGATTCCAACAACCCGGCCGACTTTACATCGGCACTGGCCTACAACAACCTGAACGGTGGGCAGACCTACACCGTATACGTGAAAGATGCCAACGGATGCGAGATTGCACCTCAGACGTTCACGATAAACAACGGGGTAGACATACAGCCTACGGCAACGGTGGTAGCAAACTGTACAGGCAACGTACCAGGAAACACGGTAACCATAGGTGTGAATCCTGCTATTGCTTCTCAAGTACAGTACTCACTGGACGGAGTAACGTATACTGCTTCCAATGTATTTACGAATGTGGCTCCCGGAAACCACACTGCTTACGTACAGCATACAAATTCTTGTACTAAAACAGTAGCTTTCACAATCAATGCACTACAGCCTGTTGTTGCAAATGCAAACGTAACGGCAAACGTATTGTGCTTCGGACAATCCACAGGAAGTATCCAAGTGACAGCTACCGGAGGAACGGGAACGATTGAATATGCCATATCGCCTGCTTTCGTTTACGGAACTGCAAACACGTTCAACAACCTGGCAGCAGGAACCTACACCGTTAAGGTAAGGGACAATATCGGCTGCGAAATCGAACTGGCAAACATCACGGTAACAGAGCCTGCGGCAGCGCTTTCGGCCACGGTTAACGGAACGCACGAAATCTGTCTGGGCGACAATAACGGCACGATAACCATAACGCCTGCGGGTGGAACGGCGCCTTATACCACAAGCCTGGATTCCAACAATCCGGCCGACTTTACATCGGCATTGGCCTACAGCAACCTGAACGGTGGGCAGACCTACACCGTATACGTGAAAGATGCCAACGGTTGCGAGATTACTCCTCAGACGTTCACGATAAACAGAGGTGTAGATATCCGACCAACAGCAACGGTAGTACCAAACTGTACCAATAACGTACCAGGAAACACGGTTACCATTAACGTAAACCCTGCAGTAGCCTCACAGGTTCAGTACTCACTGGACGGAATCAACTATGTGGCTTCCAACACGTTTACTAATGTGGCTCCCGGAAACCATACCGCCTACGTACAGCACACCAATGGCTGTACCAAAACGGTTCCTTTCACAATCAATACGCTAATACCGGTTACGGCTAACGCCAACGTAACGGCTAACGTATTGTGCTTTGGCCAGTCAACCGGAAGCATACAGGTAACAGCCACAGGAGGAACGGGTGTATATCAATATGCGATTTCACCTGCTTATAATTACTCTTCTTCCAATACATTCATCAATCTTGCTGCCGGAACTTATTCCGTTAAAGTAAAAGACCAGAATGGCTGTGAAATCACGCTTACTAATATTACGGTAACCCAACCTGCCGCAGCGCTTACAGCAGTCGTAAACGGAACTCCTGAAACTTGTGACGGATTAGATGATGGTACTATAACAATTATACCTTCTGGAGGAACAGCACCTTATTATACAAGCCTTAACTCAAACAATCCTGCCAACTTTACGACTACACTGACTTACACCGGCTTGATTGGAGGAAGGCAATATACCGTATTTGTAAAAGATGCCAATGGATGTCAGATTACTCCTGTAGTTTTCCGTGTAAACGATGGCTTAAATCTGCAACCAACTGCGGTCGTAGCTACGAATTGCAACGGTAATACACCAGGAAATACGGTAACAGTTTCTGTAAATCCGGCGGTTGTAAATGACGTACAGTATTCCTTGGATGGAGTTAATTATGTAAGCTCAAATGTATTCAACAACCTGTCGGTTGGTCCGCATACTATTTATGTCAGACATACAAATGGCTGTACTAAAACGACAACAGTTAGAATAAATCCGGTGACACCAATTACAGCTAGCGCAACAGCCGTCAATGCAACATGTAACGGCTTGTCAAACGGACGAATCACTGTAACGGCTTCCGGAGGAACAGGACCATTGCAATATGGAATTTCTCCTGATTTCAACCTTACTTCAAGCAATGTATTCCAGAATCTTGCAGCAGGAAACTATATTGTTAGGGCTGTCGATTCTAAAGGATGCTACAAAGAGGTAACTATTGCCGTAACAGAACCTAATGCATT
>NZ_DATMTE010001087.1:0-3081 GCF_035564935.1 Chitinophaga sp.
ATATAAAAGGAAGCGCGTACAAACCGGTCGGCCGCACGATTGGTGCCAGGCAGCATTACGGTACCGCCAATCTCCTTCCAGTATTCATTTAATGCCAGCTGCTTGTCAAATATGGGGGAATTGGTCATTACGGTGTACGCCGCATCATGATGCACTACCAGCTTCCCGTTGATGTATTCAAAAATAGCGTTATCGCCGCTGGCATCGGAAACGGACAAATGCAGGGTTGCCAGCCTCGACTGTCCCGGTACTTTATCGGTAACAACGGTGAAAGGCTCCTGCTCCAATGCTTTTACCACCTCGTCTACCGTTGCAAAATTATCCAGCACATATTGGGTCCATGCAGCAATGCTCAACCCTGGTTTCTTACCATCCCACTGTTCGTACTGGGATTCCACCAACCAAAGCAGGTTCGCCACCAGTCCTTTTTCATTCATGCCATCTGTGGTGGAAATATCATAGCCAGACGCTACTACACTTCCATACTTCGATTTCCATTTCACTGAATTTGGGCCCACTTCGCCGTTACGTTCCATACCTCTTGGAAAAATCCAGAGATTAGTAAGGATATCGTCTTTCCAATCCATTGACCTGGCAGTAAGAATGGTGCCGTTCAATCCCTTGTACACTACGCGGGTACAGGAATATACGGGATGTATGCCAGCCAGCAGGAATGGGATAAACAGGGTAAAAAACAGGGTTGTTCTCATCGTACGGGTGTTTTTAGTACATAGATAATACATCAACACCTCCCGGCTGCGTAATGTTCAATCATCCCTGTCCTGTTTATCTGATAACTGTGGTTGTTCCTAACGCTTCCGGCCGTTAACAATAATGGGCTGAAACACCGGGTATTAAAACTCTTCCCAGCCGCCGTTTTGCGGATCATACTTTTCAAATTCCCCGCTATCTGTAAATTCAGATGCCGCCATCCCTGCTTCAAAAATATTCTCTTCCCCCCAGCCGGCAGTGAAATACAATCCTTTCCCCGTGAGCAATGCGCTGATGCTATGCTCCGCATGTCTGAATTTTAATCCGTCCTGGTCTTCCTTTTCCAGTACATAATCATAATCGGTTAACCTGTCTTTCAGCCGTTGCACCTGTTCATCAGTGAAGGGTACAAGATTTTGCTCATTGTCGAAAAAATTCTTGTCGCCCGCCTGTTGTTCCTTCGCTTTAGTGGCTGTAGTGTATAGTTGTATATCGTAGCTCATGTTGGTTACGTTTAATTGTTTCTGTTTAAAAATAACACAAGAGGAAGGTAACAATTTTATTCATGATATATGTCCGGATATTTTATCTTTAAAGATAGATAACAGACAGTTATTCATGATAATTTAACACGCTGAAACCTGCATTACAACAAATAATGGCCAGCAAATAACGCTTTATTCCACACCAAATTTTACTTCATTGGCCCAATGCGCTTTCCAATCGGGATGAAAGGCTCTTGCATTCCGCTTCGATACGCTCCGCTCCTTTGCCAGTTCCATGCAGCTGCCGGGCGCGCCATTATCATTTACCCGGAACGATAACTTCACCTGCTGACCTTTATCAATAGCGGCTTTTACATCCGGTAATTCCGACCAGGGAATAGCACATTCCGTGATCAGGGTATTACCTTCCCTTCGCACTACAAGCCGGCCGTTTTTCACAGGTCCCTCACCATCTGATTTTGGCTGCCTCGGGAAAAAATGTTTCCGGTTTAGGCCCGGGGCCAGCAACCGCCATATCTCAGTACCGCCGCCATATTCCGGCGCTACCTGGTTAAGCGCATATTCATAGTCGGTACATTTATACCCGGTATAACGAGGCATAGTACCGGGCGGATATGCCAGCATACCATCCTTTCCTTCCGGCAATACATTAAAGGCCAGCAACACATTATCATAAGCGTACCCAAGACCGGAATTATCCGGCGTTACAGGATTTTTACGGTAAGTATAATGCCGTACACCGGAAGGCCACAACAGTGGAAATTTAACCGGTTTATCCACCAGCGATAACGTTACACCATCCGGCAATTGCGGCGGAATACCCACTATATAATGCCCCGCCCTGCCGTATACATTTCTCCAATCGCCCCGGGTATCAAGATCTTCTTTCACAAAAATATCCCCGGCGGCAGATGGCTTATCAAACATCAGTGCAGCCAGTTTAGGAGTATACCACCAACCGTTGCTATGCAGTACAATCCTTACTTTGCCTTTCAGCTGCAGCACCTCCCAGGCGCCGCTCCAGAGGTTGGTAATAGGGCGTTGCAACAGGCGGCTGTTGTTACGGTACACTTCCAGTACCAGGTTAGGTACCCGTAACGCCGGCAGGTATAGTGCTACCTGTGTAAGTGTGTCCAGCTGAAGGTCTACTCCAAAGGAGTTGGTATTATCGCTGCTTTCCAGGTAGTGCATAATGCGGCCATCGCCGGCGGGCAGCTGTAATGCGGAAACTCCTTCTGCGGGTGCGCTGCCTTCTTTGCTGATCAGGGCCTCCTGCATGTCCATGGCGTAAGCGGTATCGGGATAAAAGAACTCATCGTCCGGGCGCTGTTCAAACCGGTAAGTGCCCGGGTGTGGTGTGCTGTCTGCTGCTTTGGTAGCAAAATAAAAGTAGTGGTCATCGCAGGCGAAATAGCCGTTGGCATAACCGTTGGCGCGGGTGTCGAAATTTGCGAAAGGATACCAGGCGGCTTCTGTTAAACTTACGGCTGCAGTACCCTGGCTGCTCACCGTTTGGGGCAATGCCGTTTTCCAGTCGTCCAGCTGCCCGTCTACGTGTATACTTAACCGTGATATGACGTTCACATGCATATCTTCATAATGCACGGCAGTACCATCAACGCCTGCATCAAAGTGTACTGACAACGGATAGGTATTATTCACCGAAGCGGCCCCGCCTTTTATCTTTACCGGGATAGTAATGGTTTCGTGCGGCGCCAGCTTCACGGTGGCCGGCGCTTCAACACGGAGGTTGCCCAGGCTCACCTGCAAACGCCCCTGTACCGGCCGGTTCAGAATATTCGTCAGCTGCAGCGGCATTATCGGTTGCTGTTCAATACGGGCGGTCATATCTTCCGGGATGATC
>NZ_DATMTE010001088.1:0-5790 GCF_035564935.1 Chitinophaga sp.
GGGCGAAGTAAATGCAGTATACTCCTGCATTACTTCGCCCCGGCGGCATTTTATATTGTAGGTGTTATTTCTTTTTTGCAACAGCGTTTTCTGTCCATTTAATAGGCAGGCTTACGCTTACCTTATCCCAGGCAATGATAAGATTTGCGCCCGGATCTCCTTTTTCAAATACCATGGTAAATGCTTCTACCGGGGTATCCAGCGACAATACAGGAAGGGCGGTTCTTACCACATCTTTTTTCTGATCGTATTTAAAAGCGCCCCATACATCAGTGTCTTTGTTCAGGATGATGGTCCAGGTTTTTTCTGTTGGTATAGCGTACAGGGTATAACGTCCTTTCGGAATGTTTTTACCGGCAATGATCACAGGCCGGAAAAATTCTATTTCCGTGGCTTCGTTGGCGCCTAATCGCCATATTTTACCATATTCTTCCAGGTTTCCGAAGATATCCCTTCCCTTTGTTTGAGGACGGCTGTAAACCACCCTGGCTACCAGTGTTCCCGGTTCGCCTTTTACTTTTACAACATAAGGATACATTACAGGGTAATAGGCCATGTCCATCGGGCTGGCATCGAGTGGTGGTAATTTTTTATCCTGTGCTGCAGCGCTGAAACTGATCAAACCTGCTACAAAGGTAAAAAGGAGAACTTTTTTCATCATCCTGGAAAGCTTTATTTCTTTTATAGATTGTTGGCGGCAAACCTACTTTTTTTTAGGGAATCTGAAAAGCGTACTTCTCTCATTTAACAAGCCGTTAGCGGTTTTCGGTTTGCAGCAGTCCTTCCACGTAAGTCTGCAGGTCCGGAAAGAACTCCAGGTAACATTCTTTCAGCGCGGCATAGTGCTCCATAAACACGGCAAACACAATATTGCCGTCGGTTTCCAGGTACCTGGCCCGGCGGGCTACTCCCCTGATAGAGCTGGAAATGCCGTCGGTACTATGGTAGTTATACAACCAGTTATAGGCCTGCATGTACTCAAACATCTGCAGAAAAGCCGGTGGCAGCTGCTGAGCGCGCTGGTTCACCTGGCTGTAAACGTAACGGGCAAACGAATATAGGGAGTCGTTTGTAAAGCGCTCAGGATCAGCAGCCAGGAAGTGATCATACACCAGGTCGGTGAATACGCCACTGTATAATCCGCACGACGGGCGGAAAAATTGTTTAGCCCTGCCTGTTACCGGGTGTTGGTCAGTAAAGTTGTCGATAGCCCGGTGTATACGAATGCCCTGCTGTATTCCTTCTGTGTAAGCCAGCAAGGCTTTTTTACCCTTTACAAAATCAGCAATGAGGTTACCGGTGATCAGCTCCGGCTGGTTAAAAGACAAATAAGCATGGGCCAGGTGGTTCATCGTCTCAAGGTACGTATTTATGCGTCATTTGGCAGTGGCCGGTCCGTTTACCACAGAACCTTATCCATTTTAACAATTTCTTAACTCCACCCCAAGCAACATTGGCAGGTTGGCACCAACAAACAGGCCATGGCTGGTCTTTACAGCCCTATGTCCGCCACCGGTCAGGCGGACGTTCATTAACGGATAGTCCAACTAATCATGTGCTCCCACCAGTAAAGTATGCCTTGACCACCAGGCACTTCAGGGCGTAGCTTTGAGTCATCGAAACAAAAAAATTACAATCACCATAAATTTTTTCCGCCATGAAAAAACTTATTGTATTAATCAGCGCAGCGCTTATGCTGAGTGCACAGGCACTTTTTGCAAGCCCTTATGAAACTACTGTTAACAAAAAGATCAACAGTACCTTCAATGAATCCTTTACCGGTGCAACCGATGTGAAGTGGTATACAGAAGATAATAAAACCTTTACGGCCAAGTTTACCATCAGCAATACGAAAGTAACCGCTTTCTTCAAGGAAGACGGCACGCTGCTGGCCACCTCCCGCTACCTGCAGGGAGATCAATTGCCACTGAAAGTGCTCAGTAAACTGAATAAGAAATATTCCGACAACAGCATTTATTGTGTAGTGGAATATGCGTCTTCAGAAAATGTGGTATATTTTGTAACATTGGAAGGCGCTGATACCTGGACTGTGATCAAAACAGATGCGGCAGCCAACATGAAAGTATACAGCCGTTTGAAAAAAGCTTAGTTTTAGTAGTGTTAAAAATACAGGGCCTGTGGCATTTGCCGCGGGCCCTTTTGTTTTATCCCCACGCCCCTTGCCCCTGCAAAAATTATCTTAACTTTGCCCCCTGTTAAGGCTTTATTAGCCAGACCGTTAATGTATAAATGATTAAATAACATGAATAAGGGACCTGTTTCTCAATTTATCCAGCACCATTACCGCCACTTTAATG
Source organism: Chitinophaga sp. (assembly GCF_035564935.1). Lineage (GTDB taxonomy): Bacteria > Bacteroidota > Bacteroidia > Chitinophagales > Chitinophagaceae > Chitinophaga. The sequence goes on from NZ_DATMTE010001088.1 coordinate 2,319, forward strand.
CAGCTGCATTGGTGGATGCTGCCAAAGGATATGAAACACATCTGCTGGAAGGCGGTAAAATGATGGTGACATTGGCCGGTGCGATGAGTACGGCTGAACTGGGCATTTCTTTCGCAGAAATGATCCGTCAGGGTAAAGTGGATATCATTTCCTGCACCGGTGCCAACCTGGAAGAGGATATCATGAACCTGGTAGCACATACACACTATAAGAGAGTACCTAACTACCGTGACCTGAGCCCGCAGGAAGAATGGGATCTGCTGGAGCAGGGCTTCAACCGCGTTACAGATACCTGTATCCCGGAAGAAGAAGCTTTCCGCCGTATTCAGAAACATATCTACAAAATATGGAAGGATGCTGAAGAAGCCGGTGAACGCTATTTCCCGCATCAATTCATGTACAAGCTCCTGCTGAGCGGGGCTATGAAAGAGCATTATGAAATTGATCCGAAGAACAGCTGGATGATCGCCGCTGCCGAAAAAAATATTCCTATCATTGTTCCGGGATGGGAAGACAGTACCATGGGTAACATTTTTGCATCTTACTGCATCAAGGGCGACCTGAAAACGTCTACCATGAAAAGCGGTATTGAGTACATGATCTACCTGTCTGAATGGTACCGTAAAAACTCTGCTGGTAAAGGTGTTGGCTTCTTCCAGATTGGCGGAGGTATTGCGGGCGACTTCCCGATCTGCGTGGTGCCAATGATGTACCAGGATCTGGAATGGACAGATGTTCCTTTCTGGGGTTACTTCTGCCAGATATCCGATTCTACTACTTCTTATGGTTCTTACTCAGGTGCTGTGCCTAATGAGAAAATTACCTGGGGTAAACTGGATATCAATACGCCTAAGTTTATCGTGGAGTCAGATGCCACTATTGTGGCCCCGCTGATGTTTGCGTACATCCTGGGATGGTAATGCAGCTTTGTGAATGTTTAATATAGTGAGCAGCGGAAATTATCTCCGCTGCTTTTTTTTATAAGATAAATAATTCGCCGGCTATCCCGTCTGCAAACAGGCGCCCGGCTTTTGTTAACCGCAGCGTTTCTCCCACCCGCTCTATGCGGCCCATCCTGATATAGGGTTCACTGTGCGCCAGCAGGTGAATGGTATGATCCGTTCCGAATTTCTCCGACACCCATTCCAGGTTGCATCCGGCGGAAGTGCGGAGGGCAGTCATAATGTATTCATTGAACTGCATGGCGGTGGTGAGTGACTCCATTTCAAAAGGTACCTTACCGGCTGCTATGCTTTTGATGTATTGTGCATTGCTGGCGATGTTCCATTGCCTGGAAGCGCCATTGAAAGAATGTGCCGACGGGCCAAGGCCGAGATACGGTTTGCCCTGCCAGTAGCTGCTGTTATGCCGGGAATGCCACCCCGGCAAAGCGAAATTGGAGATTTCATAATGCTCATAGCCTGCAGCTCCCAGCCATTCCATCAGCATTTCAAAATGTTGCGCCGCCTTATCCGGATCGGTGGCAGCCATTTTCTTTTTCTTTATAAAATGATCCAGCGCAGTTCCCGGTTCTACGGTAAGTGCGTAACACGATAAATGCGGAATACCCAGGGCAATGGCCTGCTTCACATTTTGTTCCCAGCCCTCGTTTGTGAGGGTAGGCCCTCCGTAAATGAGATCAATGGTAATATTCTGAAATCCCAGGTCCTGCGCCAGTTTGATACAATTCTGCGCCTGCAGGCTATTGTGCGCGCGGTTCATCCAGGTAAGGTCCTCTTCATGAAATGACTGTACGCCTATGCTCAACCGGTTGATGCCAGCGGCTTTTAGTTGGGTGAGCTTTTCAAGGGTAAGATCATCAGGGTTGGCCTCCAGCGTGATTTCCGCATCCGGGGCCACATTAAAGGTGGCGCGCAGGTGCAACAGCAACGTGTTGAGTTCCTGCTCCTTCAGCAGGCTGGGAGTGCCACCGCCAAAATAGATGGTGTGTACCGGTTCCTGTACCAGGTAATCTTTTTGCAGCGTGATTTCCTGCAACAGGCTATTTACCACTGCTTCCTGTTGCACCAGCGAGGTGGAAAAATGGAAATTGCAGTAGTAACAGGCCTGCCTGCAAAAAGGAATATGTAAATAAATCCCGGCCATAACGTTTTTTGTAATTGTTTACCTGTATTGGCCGCAAAGATACCTTCTTCCCGTTACTACACTCCGGTCAACTATGGACTATTTTAATATCTTTGCCATATCAAAATCGCGTTTCCTTTTTGTTATGTGGGCCAGACGTTGTTAATTGCTGTTGATTCCTTCTTTGGAAACGGGTTATTGAAAAACCGATTAAAGTCATTGCAAAATATTTTCCTGGTGCGAAACTGGTTACTGCTGTTATTCATTTTGGGTTATTTGCCGGTTTGGGCACAAACAACAGATTCCGCTGCGGCGCCGGTAGTAAAGAAAAAGCCGGTAGCCACCCGCACCGTTGCCGATTCATCCCGTCCGAAGCCGCGAACTGTTCCTGTCAGGAAAGACAGCACCAGGGCCGTTTTACCGGCAAGCGCACGTGCCGGGAAGGATACCTCGGCGGCAATGAAGGCCGACAGCCTTGCTTTGGCAGCCGCGCCAAAAGTGAAGCCGGTATCTGCTTATGATCTTTACCTGAAAAAGATATCGCAGGAAAACATCTTCCTGAAACCCGGCAAACACAGGTTTGTGGATACTAATCCCATAAGGCCCTACCGTAATATGGACTGGCTTATTTACCTGATGGCCGGTGTATTGCTGGTGCTGAGTATCATCCGTTTGTCTTACAGGAAATATTTTTCAGACCTGTTCCGGGCGTTTCTCAATCCCACATTGAGCCAGCGCCAGTTGAAAGATCAGTTGTCGCAGTCGCCTTTTCCCAACTTGCTGCTGAATATTTTCTTTGCCATTGCGCTGGGGCTGTATTTTTACCTGGTGCTGTACCGCCAGCAGGTGTTTCCCCAGGCGGAGCCCTGGTTGCTGATACCCGGCCTGGTAATGATGGTAGCAGTGGTGTATGGTTTTAAATACGTTATGCTGCGGTTTTGCGGATGGTTGTTCGGCAATTCCGAACTGGCCGATGCCTATATTTTCATTCTTTACCTGATTAACAAAGTTCTGGGTGTGTTGCTGGTGCCGTTTCTGGTGATTATTGCCTTTTGTTCACCGGAAATAGCGCGTACTTTCCTATATATATCCTTGTTTTTTATTGTATTACTTATTATCTACCGGTATATTAGATCTTATTCATTGGTTCGGCAGTACCTATCTTTCAGTAAATTGCATTTTTTTCTTTACCTTTGCGCTTTCGAAGTAGCGCCTGTTTTAATATTAAACAAGGTGCTACAGAATATCTGGTTAACTGGTAATCCCTGATTATCGCCTATTGTTAACACAAGAGCAAAAAAAAGTATGATTAAAGGCGGGCCAAAAAAAGATTTGCAAGGAAAACAAATTCAGTCAATCCTAATTTCTCAACCTAAGCCTGAAACAG
>NZ_DATMTE010001089.1:0-3589 GCF_035564935.1 Chitinophaga sp.
CAACGGAATTATATAAACGGCGTTGCTATTCCTATCAATTACCGGGGCACAACTGCGAGACTGGATTATGACTTCAGGCGTAAGTATCTCCTGGGCCTTACCGTTGCCAGGAATGGCAATGATTTGTTCCAGGAAAGCAACCGGTATGGGATATTTCCGGCAGTATCATGGGGCTATAACCTGGCGGAGGAGCCGTTTTTCAAAAACCTGTTTCCCTTTTTCGACATGTTTAAAATCAGGGGGTCGTATGGTCTTGTTGGATCAGACGCCAGCTATCCGGGTACTGTAACCTCCGTTATTCAGTATGGCACAACAGGTTCAAATTATTATGGTAATACCACGGTAGAAGGAGCGTTGGTAAATCCGGACGTCACCTGGGAAAAAGAAAAGAAGACAGACCTGGGTTTGGAACTGAACATGTTCCAGGGAAAGGTTACAGTGAGCGGCAGCTATTTTTATAACTACCGTTATGACCAGTTGATCGACCAGGGAGGCGTTCCCTTATTGATTGGACAGGGACTCCCAAAAAAGAATATAGGTATATCAGAGAACAGGGGCTTTGATGGAATGATCACCTACAGGAATGATAAGGGAAAGATCAATTATTCGATCGGCGCAAACGCCTCTTATGCGATGAACCGTATAGTTTACATAAGTGAAGCGCCGGATTATCCTTACCAGGCCAGAACGGGCAGCCAGCTGGGTTTAACATTAGGATATCATAGCCTTGGATTTTACCAGCTGGATGATTTTGATGCGAATGGGAAAGTGAAGAAGGGTATTGCCGCGCCACTATGGAGTGTTATACAACCGGGAGATCTGAAATATGCTGATATGAATGGAGATGGAGTTATTACAGATGCCGATAAAACCTGGTTGTCGAAACCTAATTTACCCAGTACCGTTTTGGGAGCTGAATTTACAATTGGTTACAAGGGGTTAACATTAAGAGCATTACTGCAAGGGTCTTTTGGTTATGCCGTACAGGTAATAGCTGAAGGTGCTGGTGATGCGTTCAATAGCAATCTGCGTCCCTGGAACCTGGAGCGCTGGACGCCGGCAACTGCTGCTACTGCTACTTATCCACGCATCGGGCTCAACTCTAACATAAACAATATATCCTGGCAAACTGTCTCTGATTTTTGGTTTGCCAACACCTGGTATGTCCGGTTACGATCCGTGGAGCTGTCTTATCAGCTTCCCCGCGGATGGTTAAAAAGCACGAAGGTAGTTCAGAATGCGAGGGTGTATGTTTCAGGATATAATCTCGTGAATATACAGGATATGGGTAAGTTTCAGCAAGACGCTGAGATCGCTAACGGCACCGGTGGCGCTTATCCCAATACTGCAAACTTCAACTTTGGATTGCAACTAGGCTTCTAACGCTAAAAAATTACTTATGACCAGACATAAAATATATGGGAGCATCTTACTTGCAGGGTTGGTTACAGCTATCTGTTTTATCACTGCATGCAAAAAAGATTTCCTGGATCAGAAAACCTTATCAGCTATTGATGAAGCGGCAGTTTTCCAGGACAGTACAAGGTCGCTGGGCGCAGTTAATAACCTTTATTCGAACCTGGGAATATCTTTTAATCCCAGGAGATTCAGCAATACGGGATTGGACGCGGCTTGTGATGAATCGGAACCCATTGCTGATCCAACTTTTTACACGTATAAGATTTCAAGTGGCGGTATTAATGCAAACAATGCCGACCGGGGGCTGTGGGGCACTATCTTCCGGATGGTCAGAGCTGCGAATATTTTTTTGAAGAATAAAGACAGCATACCCGTATCGGATGCAACGAGAGACTACTGGGTAGGGCAGGTACGGTTTTTAAGGGCATGGTATCTCTTTACGCTGTTAAAACATTACGGCGGTATACCATTGATTGGTGACAGAATATTTGGTGATAATGAAAAGATAGATGTTGCCCGCAGCTCGTATGAAGCCTGTATTAAGTATCTGACCGATGAGCTGGATGCAGCCGCTGCTGCGCTTCCTCTTTCTTATCGTCCGGGGGATGTAAACCAGTTGAAAGTGACAAAGGGGGCTGCATTGGCAGTAAAGGCAAGGATGCTTTTATACGCAGCCAGTCCGCTGTTCAATAGTGGGCCAAGGGGAGATGATCCTGAACATCTGCTCACCTTCTCCAGCGCAGATCCCGGACGCTGGAAACAGGCTGCCGATGCTGCAAAAACTGTAATTGACCTGGGAGCCTATAGTTTATATACTGCCTCTGCCACACCTCTTTATACGCTCTTCCTGCAAAATACGCCCCAGGTGGAGCATGTGCTCGTTTATTGGCAACCCTGGACAACATCCAATAATTTTTATGTAGAAGCCAGCGCTAATCCTACTTCAAGAGGAGGCATGAACGGGTGGGCCGGAACCAAATATTTTCCAACACAGGAGTTAGTAGATGAATTTGATATGATCAACGGTATGCGGATAACGAATCCTGCTTCCGGTTATCCGGGCATAGGTGATGATATGTACAAAAACAGGGATCCCCGGCTTACCTATACTGTGCATTATAATGGCGCTATCCGCAGTATGGGCTCATTCGGCGATCGGCCGGTCAACACCTATACAGGTGTGATTCCAACAGGGAATGCAGCAGTAACCAGTGCAAGTCTTGACGGCATCTATACCTCTACAGGTACATTAACCGGGTATTTCAGATACAAGATGTGTAACGGTGGTGGCGGCGAGTTGTATCGTCCATGGGTGGTGATGCGCTATGCAGAAGTGCTGTTGAATGCGGCCGAGGCAACAAATGAATACCTGGGTCCAACTGCTGAAGTATATAACTGGTTGAAGATGATACGCAGCCGTGCAGGTATTATGGAAGGCGAGAACAGTTTGTATGGATTGAAGGCAGGTATGACCAAAGAGGAAATGAGGGAAGCTATCTGGCACGAACGCCGCGTGGAGCTGGCTTTTGAAGAACATCGCTTCTGGGACATACGCCGTTGGAAAATTGCTCCTCAAACGGAAAATGCTGAAACGCACGGAATGGAGATTACAAGAGCCGCGAACGGAAGTTTTTCTTACCGCGTGATCCCTGTAAGAAAACATGTGTTTACTGAGGCAATGTATTTCTGGCCGGTACCACAAAGCGAATTAACGAAGTCGCCTGCTTTAAAGCAAACGCCGGGTTATTAAAAAAAACAAGCTTAAAACAATTTTAATGTTCAGGTTATGAAAAGCATTATAACTGCGCTTACTTTTGTCGCCCTTCCATTTATTGGCTGTACAAAGGGAGGAACGCTGGAAAGAATTAACGGTAACCAATACACGGTTACCTCGGCTGCGAGCAGCAAACAACTGGTACCCGCAATAGACACCACTTTCTCCGGTACATTCACCGGTTTTTATGATGAGCAATTGAACATCCTGACCTTCACCATAACATGGGCTGATCTATGGCGAACAAACAAAGACACCATTACTTCGGTAAATTTCTACGGCCCTGCCAGTGTAACAGAAAATGGTGTTTTGGTGCGTTCTTTATCTTTTGTCAGCACAAATAATGAATCCAGGGTCAATTTTGGTATAGCTGGCTTGAATGGATTCAGAGTGAGC
>NZ_DATMTE010001090.1:0-7712 GCF_035564935.1 Chitinophaga sp.
GTTACACCGTTTATGTGCAGATAAGACACAAAATATTTGAATGCAAAATCTTACTGTAGATATTAAGGCTGACCGGCTACTTATTACCAGTCAGCCTTTTCTGCAACCACAAAAACCCGCCTCCCGACAACACACACCCCAGCGCCGTAATTCCCCACCACGGCTTAAACCCAAGATGTTGCACCACGAAAGCCCCGGTAGTAGGCGACACAATATTGGCCAGGGAATATGAAATAGTATAAAGCGCGGCATACTGGCCCCGGTTATGGTCCCGGCTCCTGCCGATCCAGAAACTGTTCATAAAAGGCAGGCAGAACATCTCCCCGAAGGTGATCACTACCATAAACACCACTGCCAGCGCCCATACCGGCGGCAGGAAGCAAAGTAACATATATGAAAAACAAACCATCATAGCGCCCCGGGCCACGAAAGCCAGGTTTGGCATCTTCCCGTCGAGGCGGTATACCATCACCATTTCTACCAGCGCAATCAGTATCCCGTTCACCGACATATTGAGCCCGATGGCCCATTCCTCCAGGTGCATTACTTCCTTGAAATACAGGGGTACAATGCTGGAAAACTGGAACAGGCAAATCGCATTCACCGTAGCAAACAGCAGGAACCACAGGTAAATATGATCCCTCCATACTTTATCTTCAGCTTTTACAGCAGTTTTAACCGCCTTGGGCGGCGCTGGTACCGGCGGCAGGAAAATCCGCATCAGGATGGCGGCCAGCATACAGGTGAATCCATCCACCCAGAAAAGCAGCTGATAGCTGAAGCTGGCCAGGATCCCGCCAATAGCAGGGCCTACCGACCAGCCCAGGTTCACCGCCAGCCGGTTCAGGGCATAAGACCGCGTCCGGTTTTCCGGGGCACTGTAGGCGGCAATGGCAATGCTGTTGGCCGGCCGGAAGGCATCGCCCACAGAACTCATCACAAATACGCAGATACATATTTGCTCAAAGGTGCGCATCTGACCCAATAAAATGAATAATAATCCGTTAGAGAAAAGACTCCAGAACTGTACCTGGTAGAAACCGATCTTATCAGACAGCCATCCGCCCAAAAGGGCGCCAACAATCGCCCCGGTACCAAAACAGGCCATTACCAGGCCGGCCTGGGCAATGCTGAAGTGAAGATGTTGGGTAAGATATACGGTCATAAAAGGAATGACCATCGTGCCGCTCCTGTTGATCAGCAATACAAGCGACAACCACCAGGTAGCGGGAGACAGACCAGTATAGGCGTTTTGATAAAGACGGATCGTTTGCCGGGCAAGGTTCATAAAATCGGTGAAAAATATTTTCCTGTAATCGGATTAACAGCACAGTTTTTGCAAAGATCCGTAATTCATCTTTTGATGAGTCATTATTTTTTCTGGATCAAAACATTAACTTTGGTCTAAACACGCGCTCAACAAGGTTATCATGGAGGAAAAAAATGGTAAGAAAAATATACAGGCATTAGGGATCACTATCGGCGTACATGCATTGCTGTTAGTGGCGCTGGTATTTACCGGTTTTTCCGCTCCTCCCCCCCTGCCAGACCAGGATCTGGGCATGGAAGTGAATCTCGGTACTTCCGACGATGGCATGGGTGATGAACAACCTTTGAACCCCAATCCACCCAGTGCGGCGGCTCCGGAGCCCGCAGCGGCAGAGAGCCCGGCAGCTACAGCGCCTGCCAACGCCGAACCCCAGCAGGATATTGCTACCCAGGATGAGGAAGACGCACCGGAAATAAAAAAACCGGAAAAACCGGTAGAGAAGCCAAAAGAAATTCCAAAGAAATTAGAACCAAAACCGGTTAAACCAACAAAGAAACCTGCAGAAACGCCACCTGCGCCCAAACCTCCAACACCAAAGCCTAAAGCCGTATTTTCTGGCGGCACCGGCAACAGCGCCAATAGCGGCAACAGTGCCAATGGCTCTAACAATGCCACAGGAGAGGGCAACACCGGCAAACCCGGCGACAGGGGCCAGTTGGGAGGCAACCCTAACGGCGGTGGATATACGGGCGGTGGCCTCGGCGGCGGACGCTCCGATTTCCACCTGAACGGAAGAAGCCTCATTGGCCGGCCACAGGTTACTTACGACGGCACTGAAACAGGCTACGTAGCCATCAATATAAAAGTAGATCAAAAAGGGAATGTGACATCTGCCACTTTTAGCATGAAAGGATCTACCATCAGTAACCCCCGCCTGATAGAGATAGCCAAAAAGGCTGCCTCCAGCGGACAACTGAAATACAATGCTAACCCCGACGCACCTGAAGAACAGTTTGGGGTAATACGCTTCTTTTTCAAAGCAGAATAATATATACGGATTTAAAAGAAGCTGTTTGTTTTACCGGGCCAGGAACTGACCCGGAACAATAAAGCTTCATCTATAAGTCTGACCGTTCCTACATCTCTACCTATGACTGAAACAACAGACAAGAGCAAACTTTTTGTGTCATTTCGAGGAACCTATTTTTTATCGCCAACGATGATTGTAAAACTTAACCGTATCTTTTCCGGCACTGCAATATTGCTTGTGCTGATGCAGGCCGCTGTGGCACAAACCTTCCCGGGTTACAATAACAGTAACTATGCGGGTATTTACGGCGTATTCTCCAACCCGGCCAGCGCCGCCGGATATCGCTATAAATGGGATGTAAATATTATTGGTGCCGATGTAAATGCAGGTAATACTTATGTGAGCGTACCAAAATCCCTGTTGTTCAACAGGCCTGATTCGTTTGTCCGGAACCGGGACTATTTTCTGGATGAAGGCGCCAACAGGAAACAAATGGGCTGGGAAATGGCGGAAATTGCATTACCCTCCGTATTATACGCGATCGATGAAAAGCAATCCGTTTCCTTTGTATGGCGCATGCGCAGCAGCAGCAGCGGCGGTAACATCACCACCCCCATCGCCAATTTCTTTGGGGTTGATTTTCCCAACCCAGGCTACATCAACACTAACCTGAGCGTTCCAAGGGCAGGCGTTTCTTCCCATATATGGCATGAACTGGGCTTCAGCTATGCACGCACTATCAAAGAAACCTATAGCGGCCGCTGGAAAGCCGGCATTACGCTGAAACTGCTAAGCGGTGTGGCAGCGGGCTATGCTGCCGTAAAAAACGTGGACTTCCGCCTGAACTCCTCCCGCGACGCCACTATCACCAGCGGTACTTTACACTACGGCTATAATAAGGAATTGGACGACTGGCAGTCGCCCGCACAAAAGAACCTTCACCTGTTCCAGAATAACGGCATCGGCGCAGATATAGGCGTGATCTATGAATACCGGCCCGACAACGGCGGCTTTGGCGCCTACGAAGGCACCGACGCCGATGATTACAAATTCCGTATAGGCGCTTCCGTTACCGACATCGGCAGAATAAAATATAACAGGTCGCCGGTAAACACGAACCTCAGCCTGGTGAAAGACAATGTAGATCCAAAAGCCATCCAGTACCGCGATAAAGAAAGCCTGCAGCAATATGCCCGCCGGCTCAATAACTACTTCACGCCACTGGGCGCCGACTCTACTTTCAATATGATGCTCCCCACCGCCCTGAACCTGATGGGTGATTATAACATCGACAGCCGCTTCTTCATCAGCGCACATGCCGTCATCGCACTAACAGCGGGCAACAGGGACCTTTCCAAAACATATGCGTTAACACAATTCAATATTACGCCACGGTATGAAACCTACCTTTTCGGGGCCTACATGCCATTCACCATTAACCGCAACGGCCAGGCCGATGTGGGCGCCGGTATCCGTATAGGCCCGCTCCTGATCGGCTCCAGCACAATTTTTACCAACCTCTTTCAAAGACATATTGATCGTGCAAATGCTTTCGTAGCTTTGCGCTTAAATTCAAGCATGTTAGAACGGGGCAACGGTGGCGGCTTATTTAAAAAACGTAACAACCAGTTGGATTGCCCGGTAGTTAATAATTACTGATATGGCCTCTTACAAAGAAACGCTGGATTATCTCTATGCACAGCTACCCATGTTTACCAGGGTAGGCGCCAGCGCGTTTAAAACAGATCTGCATAATACCATTGCATTACTGGATCAGCTGAACCAACCGCACAAACACTTTAAAACCATACATGTAGCCGGCACTAACGGTAAAGGTTCTTCCAGCCATATGCTGGCAGCCATTTTCCAGCAGGCCGGTTATAAAACCGGGTTATATACGTCGCCCCACCTGCTCGACTTCAGGGAGCGTATCCGCATCAACGGGCAAATGGTGCCGGAAGATTTTGTAGTGGACTTTACAGAAAGGATGCGTACACATATCGCCAACATCGAGCCTTCTTTTTTTGAACTCACCGTAGCCATGGCATTCAGCTACTTCCAGCAGGAAGCAGTGGATATTGCCATCGTGGAAGTGGGCCTTGGCGGCAGGTTAGACAGTACCAATGTGATTACTCCTGAACTATCGCTGATCACCAATATCAGCTATGATCATAAAAATATCCTTGGAGATACCCTCCCGCAAATTGCCGCTGAAAAAGCCGGGATCATCAAAGCCGGTGTACCGGTTGTGATCAGTGAAACACAATCGGAAGTGCAGGACGTGTTTATCAATACTGCCAATACAACAGGCGCTCCTATCCACTTTGCCGACCAGGAATGGCTGGAAGCTTCCGGCGCCATCGAAAGCAACCAGTTCACTATAACGTTACTGGATACACGACAACAACAGATGCACCGTTTGCAACTGGATCTGAACGGGCAGTACCAGGAAAAAAATGTGATGGGCGTATTATCTGCCGTGAAAATATTACAGCAAAACGGATGGCATATTACCTGGGATCATGTCACCCACGCGCTATCCCATGTAAAAAAACTAACGGGCCTCCGCGGCCGCTGGGACATTATTCAGCGCCACCCGCTCACGGTACTGGATGTAGGGCATAATGAAGCCGGTATCCGTGAAGTGATGCAGCAACTGGGCCATGTTAATTACCAGCAGCTGCATATCGTAACAGGATTTGTGAAAGATAAAGAAGTAGAGAAAGTACTGCCCCTGTTCCCTCCCACTGCACATTATTATTTCTGTAAAGCACAGATCCCCCGTGCGATGGATGAAGTGGCGCTGGCGGAAATGGCGGCCCTGAGCGGGTTACAGGGACATGCTTATCCTTCCGTGCAGGCGGCATTGCAGGCAGCAAGGCAACATGCCCAACCAGACGATATGATCCTTGTTTGCGGCAGCTTCTTTATTGTAGCGGAGGTGATGTAATTATTTCATCGTCATTTTACCGAGATACAGCAACGCATAGAAGATGCAGGTGGTATGCAGGCTGTGTACTATTTTGTTGTCCAGTAACAGTTGCTGTAATTCTTCCAGGGGCATGATCACTACTTCAATTTCTTCGTTATGATCCAGCTGTTGCTCCTGTACCTTTACACCGCCCGTGGCCAGGAACATATGCGTATAATTGTTGCTGGAGGCTGTATTGGGAGCAATGGTGCCAAGCGATACCCATTCCTTGAACGCATAACCGGTTTCTTCCAGCATTTCGCGTTTCATGGCAAATAAGGGATCAGGGTCTGTAGGATCCATAGTACCGCCGGGGATTTCAAGCAATGTTCTGCCTACTCCCTGCCGGAACTGCCGGATCATGATCACCTGCCCGTCTTCCCGGAGAGCTACCCCATTTACCCAGTTGTTATATTCCAGTACATAATAAGGCGCTACAATTTTGCCTGTGGGAGTTTCGCAGGTATCTATGCGTGCTGTAAGCCATGCGTCTTTAAAAAGATATTCCGATGAAAGTAATTTCCAATCCATATTCATAATAACAATGCTTTACCAATCCATTCGTTCTTTCAGGCGCAGGATATGCTCCAGGTGATGTTTACCATGCCAGGAATAATTGGCGACATGGGTTTTCAGGTTATGCCGGGTGCCATTGGCAGGATGTATAAAAGTGCGTTCCCATTCGCTCTCCTGCAAATGCTCCATCAGGCTTACCCAGCGCTGATGCAACGCATGTAACAGGGTAATGGATACATTAACAGGCGTCAACTGCACGTCCGGCAGTTCTGCCCACAGGTGTTCCTCGTAAGGCTTTATCACCGGCTGATCTTCCGTGAGGGCGAGCTTCATACGGGTATACCCGTTCAGGTGGCTGTCGGCCAGGTGGTGTACCACCTGCGCTACCGTCCATCCTTCGGGGCGGTAAGGCGTTTGCAGCTGAAATTCGTCCAGGCTTTGCACTGCAATCTCCACCAGCTGGGGCAGGTAACGGATATCGTTAATAAAACCACGCAACATTTCCGGGGTGTAACCCGGTAATGCTTCAAAGCGGCCGATAGGATATTTAAGTGATTCCATGATTTATTCTTCGCGTAAGTCTTTCCCCGTCAGGTGAATAAACACATCTTCCAGGTTTGCTTTCTTCACTTCTTTCTTTCTTTCAAAGCCTGAAGAAACCAGTTTGTCGATCAGTGCATCCGGTGAGTCGATGGCAATGATAAGGCCACTGTCTACAATCGCGCAGCGGTCGCACAGGAACTCTGCTTCATCCATATAATGCGTGGTGATCACCACGGTAGTGCCCTGGCGGCGTACCTCCTGGATAAGATCCCACAAGTTGCGGCGTGCCTGGGGGTCCAGGCCGGTGGTAGGTTCGTCCAGGAATATGATCTGTGGTTTATTAATGAGGGTAGTGGCAATGGAAAACCGTTGTTTCTGCCCGCCGGAAAGCTCCTTGAACTTTGCTTTGGCCTTATCTTCCAGGTTAAACATCGCCAGGAGCTTCATGGGCTCCACCGGCTGATTATATAAGCCGCCAAACATTTCGATAAGTTCTGTAAGATTCAGCCCGGGGTAATAACCGGAGCTTTGGAGCTGTACGCCGATGATCTTCTTGATATCATTGGGATCTTTGTCGAGGTCATAACCTCCTACCATCACTTTGCCGGATGTTTTCTCCCGGAGGGTTTCAATAATTTCCAGGGTGGTGGATTTGCCGGCGCCATTAGGCCCCAGCAGGCCAAAGATCTCTCCCTCGAACACTTCAAAGCTGATTCCTTTTACCGCGGTAAACTCCCCGTATTTCTTCACCAGGTTACTTACCTCAATGATCTTTTTCTTTTCCATGGGGCCAAATTACAGAAAGAATGCGAAAAAAAGGAAGGGGACAGCTTGCTGCTGCCCCCTATCTTTCTAAATTACTGTTTGATAAACACCTGTGTAAAGAAGGTGATCCTCCCTTTATCCGCGGTGCCGATACCAATGAGCGTATAATCGCCCAGCATATTTTTCCTGTGTCCGGGGCTTTTGATCCAGCCGTTTACTACGGCTTGCGCATCAAGGGTGCCATAAGCCACATTTTCAGCGGCGCTGGCTACGCGGCCCATTTTTTTGGACACGTTGGCTACCCGTTCTTCAAAACCTTCATGGCCAAACCCGGTGCTGCCGTTAGCCATATCCTTGCTGTGGCGGCGGGCCTGCTGGCTGATGGTAGCATCCAGCACTAAAGGTTTTAAACCTTTGGAAGCGCGGAACTTATTGGTGTAATAAAGGATCTGTTCATCCATGCCGGCGCCTGCATTACTGCTGTCTGCCGCACGGGTGGCGCGTGAACACGCACTTACCTGGATAACGGCCAGCAAGGCTACTAATAATGCAATGATCCGCTGGTTCTTCAAAATCAACATAGCAATTAAATGGTTAATAATTAAAAATGAGTAACG
>NZ_DATMTE010001091.1:0-1648 GCF_035564935.1 Chitinophaga sp.
AACAAAGGGAAGAACAGGGCCTGTTGCTGGACATGCCTTTCAAAGACCTTACTACTGAAGATCCCGAAAGCATTATTATTTCCTCGGAGCTGCACGATTGTATCCGCAATGCTATTAATGCCCTGCCACCCCGCTGCAGGCAGATCTATGAAATGGTACGTATAGAAGGCTTGCGGAATAAAGATGTGGCCGTACAGTTAAATATCTCCGTTAATACAATTGATGCCCAGCTGGCTATTGCCTTTAAACGGCTGGTACAGGCAGTAGGAGCGTTTAACCGGAAAGAAGGACTGTCAGAAAAAATATAGGTTAACCCGTCCTGAAATTTTTTTTATCCCCGCTTAGTAGATTGTGCTCATTTCCCCGTCTTATCAATAAACATCTTTTAGTAAACACAGTGATGCTGCGTATGGCACACCTGTGAGCGCACCAAATTGTAATAAATGAACGACACCGACAGGATCTATTTCTTAATGGGAAAAGAATTGTCCTATACAATTACTCCTGCCGAAGCAGAAGAGCTGAAAGCATTACTGGTTGCCGATCCGGAGTTATGGTACGCCTATGAACTGATACAGGCGGTGAACAGTATGGATGATGTTACCCGGGAGTATGTACAGGAGATCAGGTCCCTGTTGGACGGTAAAATGGAGCCGGAAAAACTTAATAACCTGCTACTCATGAAAGCAGGTGAAGCGGAGGTGGAAACAGCTGCTGTTCCTCCCTCAAAATATCGTTTCCTGTTCCGCGTAGCCGCCGCTTTTGGCGGTATTATAGTGATCACGCTGGCAGGTATTGCATTGTTCCGGCAGGCCGCCACAAAAAGGGCTACAACAGATATTGCCATGAGCGAAATAGTAGCGCCTAAAAACGCCAAAACGCATATTGTGCTGGCCGATGGTACCGTTATCTGGCTGAATGCGGGCAGTAAACTGCGCTACCCGGCCAACTTCAGCCTGGAGAACAGGGAAGTGTTCCTTAGCGGGGAAGCCTATTTTAAAGTACCGCATAACGATAAACATTCCTTCATTGTACGTACCCGGGAAGCAACTATCCGCGACCTTGGCACCACCTTTAATGTAAAAGCCTACAACGGCAGCCCTGTTACTGAAGCCACGCTGATAGAAGGCGTTATTGAAGTGTCGCTTGAAAAAGAACAGCAGCGGAAGATCCGGTTATCACCGGGAGAAAAACTGGTGCTTCGCAATACACCGGCGCAAACACCGGCCCGGCAACAGGAAGCAACTGAGCCGGTATTTGAAGTATCGAAAATAGTGCCCTATGCTAAAACCAACGATATCATAGAAACCGCCTGGATAGAGGATAAGCTGATATTCCGCAATGAGCGGTTTGAAGACCTGGCGATGATGATGGAAAGAAGATATAACATCACTATCATCATTAAAGACCAGGAGATCAGGGATTACCGGGTAACCGGCATTTTTAAGAATGAAAACATTACAGAAGCATTAAAGCTGTTGCAGGTAATAGTACCGTTTAAAGTTAAATCGGACAATGAAGCATTTATTATTAATAAGTAGCCATGATCCGGGATAATCACCGTCGTCCCTGAAAAGAAGAAGGGAAATGCACTGACATTTCCCTCCAACACTTATCAATTTTATTGGAAGTCACAGGTCGAAGCGCG
>NZ_DATMTE010001092.1:0-8231 GCF_035564935.1 Chitinophaga sp.
ACACTTTGCGCCGCAAATCGTTAACAGCTCGTTAATCCATTCCTGTTGTGGCTTGCTTATCTGCTGCCTTTATACTTTGAAGTAAATTGGATAACTCCAAAATCATGTCTCCATGAAAACATCCACTTTTAACCATTGGGAGAAAAAAATACAACTGGCTATTTCATTATCCCATGACGATCCGCAAGGCGACCGGGGCCTTAAGGAAGTGGCTGCGCTGATCAGCGAATCTGTTGACAACTTCTCTCATAAATTTGCGGAGATGTACGGTACTTCTTACATGAATTTCACAAGAAGACGAAGAGTGGAAGCGGGCGCAGGATACCTCCGGCACAGCGATTACAGTGTAGGAATGATCAGTGAAATGTGCGGATATACCCAATCCAGCTTTACCAAAGCATTCCGGGAGTTCTTTAACGAAGCCCCTATCAGCTTCCGCAACCGTCTTCACCTGGAAAGTGAAAAGAATACGCTGGAACGCACCAAAATTGCCTCCAACCCGCATGATGATTCGCAGCATCTCATTTTCACCACAGACCGTACAGAAGACATCAGGCTGGAGGACTACCTGCTGTATTATAATATTCTTCCCAGGAAGGGCGACCCGGTAAGAACAATGGTGGAATACCTCAGTAATTACCAAAAGCAGCTTTATGCCATTAAAACATCACTGGAACTGCCCGGCGCCATGATTATTACCGGTACCCTGGATATAGTGCCTGTTACAGATTATTCAAGAATGATGATGTACGTGGGTATCATGATTCCCATGCAATACCAGTACAATAAGGCGCATAACCAGGTGCGCAGCGCATTCCAGGAACCATACAGTCTTTTTACAAAACGTGTTCCCGGTGGCTATTATAAAAAACTGCCGGTACCTATGGATTTCGCAGCAGCCGGCCTGCCCATGTATGAGTTTATTAACAACAGCTGCCGCGCAGGATATTTTAAAATGAGCGGCAACCATTTCTTCATTTCGCTTACAGGTGAAAATGATTCCGAGATCTACATTCCCTGGCAGAAACGGTAAAATATATTAAAACTGGAAATAGATGGGTATCATCGGCTGGGTACTTTTCACCTGCACCAATAGCCAGATGAAAGCCACCATAATAGCTACACTGCCTGCCACCGGGATACGGCCCAGTATTTTTTCCAGGGAAAACTCCACTTTGGAAGGAAGGAAATGTAATATAAAGCCCAGTATCATTACCCAGAATACGGCGGTATAACCATTGTACAGTTCCAGGGCTATCTCTGGCTGGAAATCGTATACTACCTGGTGTATCAGCGACCATGCATCATGAAAAGTGGCAGCCTTGAAGAATACCCAGCAGAAGCAAACAAAATGGAAAGTAATAAGCACTCCCAGGATCTTAAAGAGAGTAGCTTTCCACCCGGTGATCACCTTTTTGCTCTTCTTCAGGTAATCGATCCGTACCTTATCAATAGCCAGTGCACTACCGTGCATGGCTCCCCAGAAAATGAAGTTCCAGCTGGCGCCATGCCAGAAGCCACCGATCAACATGGTTAGCGCCAGGTTGATATACTGGCGCACCTTTCCTTTGCGGTTGCCACCCAATGGGATGTACAGGTAATCCCGTAGCCAGCTGGACAATGAAATATGCCAGCGGCGCCAGAACTCTGTAATGGAAGAACTCTGGTACGGAGAATCAAAGTTGGCAGGGATCTTAAAGCCGGTCCACCGCGCAATACCCAATGCCATATCCGAATAACCGGAAAAGTCGCAATAAATTACTAACGCATAGCCATACACGCCCATTAAACACTCCAGGCCGGTATGCTTGCTGGGATCATCAAAAATATATTGGACGAAGTTCTGGTAAATAAAATCCGAGATAATAATCTTCTTAAATAATCCCCCCATGATCAGGTACATTCCCTTACCGATATCTTCTGAGCTGAGACGGTAAGGCATTGAGATCTGCGGGATAAAATCCGCTGCACGCACAATAGGGCCCATCATCAGTTTCGGGAAAAAAGACAGGAAGAAAAGGTAGTCCATAAAATTATTCACCGGCTTGATTTCATCCCGGTACACATCTATGGTATAGCTAAGATTTTCAAAAGTATAAAAAGAGATGCCAATGGGCAGGATCAGCTTCAGGGTGGAAATATGCCCTGCGGTAATATCGTTGATGATCCCGATAAAAAAGTTGGTATACTTGAAATAGAACAGCAACCCGATGTTCAGGAAGATACTCAGGATCAGCAGTGATTTCTTTACTTTTTTATCCGGGCTTTCATGGATCCATCTCGACAAATTAAAATCTACAATCGCTGAAAGTATGACCAGTCCTACGTAATAGCCGCAGGCCTTATAAAAGAAATAGAGTGAGAATACGGTGTACACCCATACCCTGGCGGTTTTATTCCTGCTTACCAGCAGGTAACACATCAGGAATAGCGCAAAATAATAAAAGAAGAACCCACTGTTAAAAAGGACCGGGTCTGACTCATGGTACGACAGTTGGTATAACAGTTTATTAATGTCGATCATCGGAGGTTAATGGATTTTTCTTTGTTTGCTGTAGATAATGTGTATAAGAACGTTGCAGGGCTTCGTATAACAATTGTCCCTGTAACTGGTATCCTCTTGCATTAAAATGGATATGATCAGGGGCCCATGCTCCTGCAAATCTAGCTTTCTGCGCTTTATTCACCGCATTAAAATTCCAGCAGGCGATGCCATGCTGCCGGGCGTATCCCATGATCTGCTGGGTCACCATCGAGATATACGGATTGGGATAATAAGCAGTGTGATATACTGTTCTGTATTTCTTTTTGCCTACTTTTTTCCGGGTGGCTTTCCTCACTGCGCGCATACAGTCCGGCGGAGTGGTAAGCAGGATGTTTACGGAAGAATCCTGTTCCCGGAGAAGCGTTACTGCTTTATCTATTTCATCCCTGAAGGCCAGGGGATCCATTCTGCCGCCATAAGCTTCGTTGGTGCCCAGGGAAATGATGACCAGTTTGGGTTTCAGCACTGCCATCTGTGCCAGCAGGATATTGCTGATCTCATTATAATGCTGGAACATGGCCCCGTTTATGCCAACACTGTGGTACAGCACCCCATTGCGGCTGTTTTCCATAATGGCGCCGTAAAACCTGAATGGCCCGTTACCGGTGCCCTCCCATCTTGCCTGGAATGATTGCGAGGTTTGCAGAAAATCCAGGGTGGCTTTGCTCAGGGTAGGAGAACCGGGAAAAGGCGCAGGTGTTACCGTTACTGTAGCATCCGGCACCACTAAAGTATTATTGGTGTTGCCGGCATCATACAGGAGGGTTACTTTACGGAAATTATTATCCATTGTACCATCCGTTTTACCGGTAAAAGACAATGTAGGCGCATCATTCTGTGAAATAATAGCAATAGCTCCGGGCCCCAGTACATCAGATTTGTTCCGGTCTACCACCCGTTCAGATGCCCATCTTACAGTGCTGTTCCACTTGAAATCTTCCGGTCCGTTGGTTCCTGCCAGGTTGTATGGAAAAACATATCCCCTGCCGGCATAACCGAACTGGTTTTGCAACAGGGAAGCCACAGCAAGCGGGAAATAGCCTGCCTGCACATGGGAATCGCCCAGGTGGAGGATGGATATTACATTACTGTCTGCTTCATGAAGCGAGGAAAAAACATTGTACAAGGCAGTATCCTGCTGGATATTGCCGGCATCGGCCATTTGTTGTGCATAAGTTGTAAATCCGCTGAGTACCAGCAAAAGCACTGCCACCCATTTTACGCTAAGGTTGTTGTGCCTGACTGTATTCATTCATAATAGCTTTATAAAGCAGCGACCCGACCTTGGCTGCTCCCGTTCTGTTAAAGTGTGTGTAGTCCTTGTTGGCCATCACAGTGTCTCCTTCTACCCACTTTACCATAGCGCCTTCCCCGCCCATAGCGGCAAAAAGGTTCCAGTAGGCTGTACCATGACCGGCGGCGAGGTTGTGCTGAACTTTCAGCAATGCTTCCACACCGGGTGCGGTAATATATTTATCGGCTTTTCTGTAAGATTTATCGGCAGTACCAATGATCAGGAATGAAGTTGATGGCAGGTCCTGGCGAAGTGAATCCATCACTTTCTTCATCGGGCGTTCATACCAGCTGTAGTCGGTAAGTTCCGGACGGAATAATACGTTGGCGCCATAGTGCATCACCACCAGGTCGTAAGGACGTTCCTGCTGCATACGACGGATCATGCTGGCAGACAAGTGGCCCAGTTCCACGCCACTGATACCTCTGAACGAATAGTTATCTACATAAATACCATCCCCGTTTTCAAAACAAACACCATAAAAAGGCATGGCGCTGCCGGTGTTGCGGATAACTACAGACGTTGTTCCGGTATCCTGCTGCAGATCCAGCCGGTTCACCGGTTGATTCCCTGAAAGCGTATAGGCCTTATCGTTAATGGTTACAGCGCCTGACTCAGCAGGACCGTATAATACAGACACTTCGCTGAATTTATCAAGCAAGGGCTTTTTTACAGGGGAGTATTTCACCCAGCTGTTTCCACCAGGATAAAAGGTATGGCCGGATAATCCCAGGGTAACATTAGATGGCGGTGAATTTTTATAATGATAATCTTTCCAGTCGGTAGAGAAAGTATGCAGGATGGTAGTTCTGAAAGACGCTACCACAGAAGTAACAGGAACAAACCCTACACCGCCGCCACCAAAATAATGTTGGAGGCTGTCGCGCAGATCACCGGTAATCAGGTCGCCTTCAATCATGGAATCGCCGAAATAAGCAATCCTTACCTTACGGCGTTTACCAGCTTTCAGCTCTTTAAGGGCAGCGAGAAATTGTTTCATCCCAACAATAGAGTCGCCGGGTACAGGGGAAGCATATTCCATAATGCCGGTATACGACATGAAGTCGTGTGTATGATCCGGGTTAGGCACATGCGGGTTACCGGCAGCAACAGTGCTGTCTAAACCAGAAAGCTTACTGCTGTCGTTGCCGTCTGCAGTAAGCTTTTGGTTGTCCGGGGAATTGGAAGTTGTTCTCAGTTCTGATAACATATCCAGCTTCCGGAATTGAAAGTCTTTATATGAAAAGCTGTAATTGAGCTGTGACAGCCCTACTACGCAAACTAAAGTTCCAAGAATAATATAGAACGGATAGGCAGACTTATTTTTGCCGGACATAGTTTAATAATCTGTAGCACATCACTGTTCGCCTGCTGCCGGCATGCCTACGGTTAACCATTTTTGTGATTCCGTTGCCACGCTATCCATACCTGCGTCCAGCTTATACAATTTATAGCGGTTAATAATGTTTGTCACACGTCTGATCCATTCATGGCCGGCAGATGAATAGCCGCTATGGTTCATCTTTTTGAGCCATACGGCAAATTCGGGGTTACCTTTCATTTCGCCAAACCATTTCTTGCGCGCCAGCACTTCCACAAAATGCTCATAGGAAGCCATATCTGACACATATTGTTTGTACACAGACTTTGCTCCCGGTTTAACCTTGGAAATGCTATTTTTTCCAACGATACCAAAGTGGTTATGCAGCAATTTTGCATTTCTGCTTGTTCCGGTGCCTGATTCCAGCATCGCTATCCCGAGGATAACGCTGGCTGGTATACCGGTTTCCTGCATTAATTCTACAGAAACCGGTTTAAATTTCTTCAGATAATTATTTGTGGATTGTTGTGCAAACCCAACATTGCTGAGCATTAGCAATAGTAACACCGCACATAACCATACTGTCCTCTTAAAGAATGTTGAAATTCTCATGGTAGTATTTTTTGATACAGGTGATAGTTCCTTCTTTGTTTTCAGCATCATTTTCTTACCTCACATATCAACGATGATCACACCGCAATATTACTTTAAAAATTTAAATAATACGATCTTCCTCTTTTCTTATCTAACCCGTTAATCTCTTGTTAAAAAAAATTGTACCTCATATTTGTGCCAATCCCCTTTGATGCGGCATTTTGCCATATCAAAGGGGATTTTAGCGACAAAAGCATTCCTTCTTGCAAAGATTATGCCGGCAAGCCTTTTTTCGCGGGAAAGCATGTTAGCGACTTGTTAACTATGCCTTCGAGGCGAGCTCATTATGACTTTACCAGGCTGATCTTCAATTCGTTAAGCTGTTGCTGATCGATTTCGGCAGGCGCATCCAGCATTACATCGCGTCCGGAGTTATTCTTCGGGAAAGCGATAAAGTCGCGGATACTTTCACTGCCACCCAACAGCGAGCACAGGCGGTCAAATCCGAAGGCAATACCTCCGTGTGGCGGTGCACCATATTCAAATGCACCCAACAGGAAGCCAAATTTGTGTTCTGCCTCTTCCTTGCTCATTCCCAGGGCTGCAAACATTTTCTGCTGCAGGTCGCGCTGGAAAATACGGATGGAACCACCCCCTACTTCTGTGCCGTTTAAAACTATATCGTAGGCGTTAGCCTTAATTTTACTGTATTGTGAAGGATCATCCATCAGGGCTATCTGCTCTGGCTTTGGCGACGTAAACGGATGGTGACGTGCCACCCAGCGGTTTTCCTCTTCAGCGTATTCAAATAATGGAAAGTCTATAACCCACAACGGTTTAAAGTCGTTTTTGTTGCGTAAACCGAGGCGTTCTCCCATTTCCAGGCGGAGCTCGCTGGCAGCTTTACGGGTACGCTCTTCCCTGCCAGCCAGCACCAGGATTAGATCTCCGGGTTGTGCCTGACATTTTTGCGCCCATAATTTCAGTTGTTCTTCATCAAAAAACTTATCCACAGAGCTCTTCAGTGTACCATCTGCATTATAGCGTACATAGATGAGCCCGCTCATGCCGATCTGCGGCCGTTTTACCCAATCAGTCAGTTCATCCAGCTGCTTGCGGGTATACTCTGCACAACCTTTGGCAGCAATTGCCACTACCAGTTCCGCATCGTCAAATACTTTAAAGCCTTTGTTTTTAGCAGTATCGTTCAGGTTTACCAGCTTCATTTCAAAGCGGATATCCGGCTTATCGTTACCATAATATTCCATTGCATCGTCGAAGGTCATCCGTGGGAAAGCACCAGGAAATTCGATTCCCTTTATTTCCCTGAAGATGTGCTTCAGCATATGCTCAAAAGTATTGAGGATATCTTCCTGGTCCACAAAGCTCATTTCACAGTCGATCTGGGTAAACTCAGGCTGCCGGTCGGCCCTCAGATCCTCATCCCTGAAGCATTTCACGATCTGGTAGTAACGGTCGTAGCCACTTACCATCAGCAATTGCTTAAAGGTTTGCGGCGATTGTGGCAGCGCATAGAACTCATTGGGGTTCATGCGGCTTGGCACTACAAAATCGCGGGCGCCTTCGGGGGTGGATTTGATCAGGAAAGGTGTTTCTATATCCATAAAACCGGCTGTATGCAGGTAGTTACGTGCAGCACGTCCTACCTGGTAACGTAGTTCCAGGTTTTGTCTTACAATGTTGCGGCGCAGGTCAAGGAAGCGGTATTTCATCCGCAATTCATCTCCCCCGTCGGTATCATCCTGCAGGGTAAACGGCGGCGTTTTGGCTGCATTAAGGATGGTAAAATCGCTCACGGTGATCTCTATATCACCGGTAGGGATATTTTTATTCTTATTCGAACGCTCGGTTACGGTACCTTTCACCTGGATAACAAACTCACGGCCAAGCGGCTGCGCATCCAGTTTGGCGTTCAGGTTTTCCCCGAACAATAATTGAGTAATACCATAACGGTCCCGCAGGTCAAAAAAATTGATGCTGCCAAACTTTCTTACTGTCTGTATCCATCCGGCCAAAGTTACTTCCTGGCCCACCTGTTCCATTCGTAATTCCCCGCAAGTGTGCGTCCTATACATGCGTAAATAATTGATTTAGTTAGTTTTATGGTTGAATTACAGGATAAGCAATCATCAATTGGCGACCACTCTCCAGTTGTTCACTTATGCCCATAAGGGGGGCAAAGATACGGTTTGCATCGGGCATTTTATGCCCGGTGTATGTTAAAATATCGTTTGAGGTCTATTTCCGGCATCAGTGGTGCATTGGCAACAAGCACCTCCCTGAAATGCGCTGCCATAAAGGGTGCAAGCGAACATCCTTTTGTTCCCAGCCCGTTAAAAAGCCCTACAGACGGCAATTCGGGGTGAAAACCGGCTATCGGGCGACGGTCATCCCCCGATGGTCTCACCGCCGAAAGCTGATCCACTATTTCATACGGCACTTTCAACAGCTGGCGG
>NZ_DATMTE010001093.1:0-1573 GCF_035564935.1 Chitinophaga sp.
GGTTTTCCTCTCATCACATCGATCATCGATTTTATTAACGTTGCCAGTCTCCAGCCAAGTAAAGCTGCGATGAGTGAAAGAATGGTGACCCCGGTAATAAAACTCCTGTCCAGGGTGTAGTATTCTGTAAAAATGCCAATCAGCCAAACCACGGCAATAGCGAAAAGTACAAAAACAGCAAAGCTGGAAAAGTATAAAGCGCCCGACGGGGGAGTATCTTTACAGATAATGATGCTGTTGCCAATTCTTCTGATCATGTGGGTAACCTGTTTTATTGGATGAATGTGGGCATGGTATAAGCCCCTTACAAACACAATTTACAGCAAATCCTTTAGCCACGATACAGCTTTTATGCGGCCCGTTGCAGCTTGTCGGCCGAAATTGTGGCCGTTTCTGCAGCTGCCACGAAGAAAGGCTCCAATACTATTTTCAGCCATACAATAGAGCAAAACACTGCTTTCACCGCGTAAGGTTCTACGTAAGTTCTCGCAATCCAGTACGGCGTGATCAGATCGGTAGAAGAAAAAGAAGTGAATACCAATGTAAGCACTACCAGTACGGTATTTAGTGTTGAAGGCCGTTCCTGTGTGAAATACCAGATGGCCACACCGGTGAGCGCAATAATATAAGTAGGCGATTCGCCTTTATAGTTAAAGATCACCACCCATATCAGTACAGAAGCCAGCATGCTCAGGTTATACTTTGGTTCCCGGTTGTAGAGTATAGGTAGAAATGGCGCCATGAATATGGCTGCTGCCACCATGATAAAAAGCTGTTTGGAGATATCCATATTAAACCAGGTATGCCACCATCCCATAACGGAAACGCCGTAGGATGCGGAGTAATCGTTGGCCAGCAGGTGCCCCCAGCTCTTGTAAAGGAACAGCAACTGCTCCCATGAAATCACCATCAAAGGCATCACTGCAATCACGGCTGTCCAGAAAGCAGTGTACAATGCAGCTTTCCAGCGTTCGGGGTATAGCAGGAATAACGACATGGCCACTACGCCAAACAGTTTGATATATACGGTTACTACCAAGAGCAATGCTGCCAGCCAGATTTTTTTATTTTCCATGCAGTGCCATGCAAGAATAAAAAAGCCCGTGATAAATACGTTGATCTGTGAGCTGGTAAGCGCGATCATCATCTCTATAGCTAAAAACAACAGCAGGATAGATTGTTTTTCTTTCTTTACAGGCAAAGTCCTGATGGCGATGATAAATACCACCACGTTCATGATGTTCCAGCAGATCAATGCAGGTATATCAGGCATCCAGGCGAAGACACCCATCCACAAAGCAAACGAAGGGCTGTACTTGTACAGGTCGTAATATTCTGATTCATATAGCACGTAGAGGTCCTGGTTATGTACCAGGTGTGAAAATGCCTGTTTAAAGATCAGGAAGTTATTGTAGCGGGTCCATCTTTCCATATCCTGCGAAGAAAACCAGGAATGAAAAGAAATGCCCACCGCCATTAACAGAAATAAAGCATACAGGTATTTTGGCGGGATCCTGCCAACGGTATGGCAGAAAGCATCCCAGCGCCCTTTCGTGGCTAAGCGTTGCATTGT
>NZ_DATMTE010001094.1:0-6475 GCF_035564935.1 Chitinophaga sp.
CAGGATTACGCTGATTTTGCTGATTAGACTGATTTTATTTTTTGGATTTTTTTTGATTTTGGGAGATGTTGAATCTTCGGGTTTCCACTTTTGATAATGGGATTTCCTGGTACCTTCCTGTATGGATACTTCCGGTTTCTACCGCATATAATTTAGATATACGCAGTATATTACCCATATTTAGCGCAATACGGCACAACTATAGGTTAATTTTGTGTCATCATATAAATATAAAGGAAGATGCATTGCACCTGTGTGAGCTATTGCTTATTCACAGCCCCAATCCCGGCAGATCCGACATCTCCCAAAATCCAAAAAATCCAAAAAATAAAATCAGTCTAATCAGCAAAATCAGCGTAATCCTGCTCCAAGACAAAATCCGCGTGTTCGCCAACGGCGAACCTCCGCTTATTTATCCCCGGAATAGGCCGTGAACGACTGCGGGAACTCCTCTCCGTACATGTGCAGATACTCTTTCGCGAATTTGTTGAACGCGGCTTTGGCGAGTGAGTGGCGGCCAAGAGCAACGAGGCTGCTGCATTTCATGCGGAGCGCTTCTTCGTTTACGGGATCGAAAAGGAAGATGCTGTCTGCTATTTCAATGAGCAGTTCGGGATCTGCATTAAACTGGTTGGCTGCTTCGGTGAGAATATCGAGGGCTACGCCTGAAATTTCGGACTGGATATCTTCCAGCCAGGTATAGTTGGCATCAGGGAGGAAGGAGCCCCGGTGAAGGATCTTCAGCAAACTGCGGACAGATTGTTTTTGCAGGGGGCGCGGTGCATGCAGCAATTGCTGGAACCCGGCCAGGTCCATGTCGATGTCATCTGCAGTATACTGGAGGCTCCAGCGGTCGGCTTCTTTTACAAAGGCGCAGGCGCCCAGCTTATCAAGTATGGCTTTCAGCTTCACCATATTCACCGAGCGGTTGTTTTGCGCTTCCTTGCTTGACTTATCGCGCCAGAGGGTAGCATAGAGCCGGTCGGACGAAATGCCTTTTCCGGAACGGATGGTATTAATGGCTATGAGAAGGAATAACTCCTTTAACAGCGGGGTAAAGAACCTGGTGATGTCCTGTCCTTCTTTGTCCAGCACCTCAAACGGACCAAAGAAATAGATATTGCCTTTCTTTTCAGCAATGATCTCTTCCGGTACGGTTTCGTCGGTAGTGGTTTCGGGTATCACCACGGGCAGCGGCGGCAATGACGCTGTTGAAGCAGCTGGTGCAGCGGCAGCCGGAGTAGCTGCCGTAGCGGTGGCTGGCTGTGGTGCAGCTTTTTTACGGCGGCGCAGCAGGAATATGCCAATACCCGCCAGAGGTATGAGCAGCAATAAATACCATGCGGAGATGCCCCTCAGTCCGGAGCTTTCCGCCAGTACGGTATCAGGCGGGAACTCCAGCGTATATACTTTTACGGTGGTGATATTGTCTTTTGAAGTATAGAGGGTTACGGCCACCAGTTTTTTACTGTTGCGGCAATAATAAAGGTCGGCGAACGACTTGATATCATGAAAAGAATAAGGGATAGCATCCGCCAGGGGTTTTAGTCCTGGCCCCTTCAGGGAGCCTTCCACCAGTTGAAGGCTGGTATTGAATTTATCATCCGGGAAGATGAGAGCGTAATAATTTTGGGTAGCCGGGTCTATGACCAGGCTGTTGGCAAAGCAGAACTGCGCGGGTGGTTCTTCCAGTTGCAACACTTTATGAAACGAGTGATCTTTTACATAAAAGGCCAGGAGGTCGTAATAGTGACGGGGATTTACCACCTGGTTGCCGCTGTTGCTGCCATAGCCGCCGAGAATATAGGCGGTGTCGCCATTTTCCGTAGCGCCGGTGGCGGCCAGGTACCTGGGGGTAAGTCTCTCGCCGGTGGTGGGGATAGAGTCCCATTTGCCGGTGCCGAACTGGTAGCGCTGCACGGTGTTCTTATACTGCAATTGCCCGTATCCGCAGAGAATATAAAGAGACGAGTCCAGGCGGGAGATAAATTTATTGGCCTGCCAGTAAACGGTGAGCAGATCAGGCGTATACCGGATATCCCATTTCCGGGTAAGCGAATCATAGGATCCTGCTTTTTTCTGATCGATATAAAAGTTGAAGAGTTTATTCAGGAAAGGGTTGTACACCGACTGGTTCCCGGGCATCAGGCTATCCAGCCGTTCGGAAAGGCGGACGCCCTGCTCCTGTTCATTTTTAAAAGAGATGTTATATAAAGAATCGGAGGATACAATATAGAGCACTTCCTTTTCCCGGTCGAACGCCACACTGGGCGTACCACTAATTTCCCAGCTCTGGAGCAGGCTCCAGTTGCGATGCCGGGGCCCTATCCAGTTGGCATTGCGGATCACGGCGGTTTTACCTTCCTGCCGGTCGGTAGCGGTGTTGCCCTCGTTTTCGTTGAGCGGCCAGTTATACCTGGTATGTCCTCCTTCTTTCACCACTATATTGCGAAGGTTCATAGGCGGAATATCTACCGTTTGAAACCCTTCATAGGTGTTGGTACCAAAAAATACACGGGCACAAACCGGGTTGCCCAGTTTTGCCTGGCCTTTGGCAACAAATTTATTATTAACCGATATGGTGGCTTCGTTCTGCGCGGGGTCGAACTGGATAGCAATATGGGTCCATCCGCCGTAAAGGGCGATAGAATCAATGGCGAACGCCCTGGAAAAGCTTTCCCCAATGAGGAAGTTAAAAGTGCGTTCCCGCTGGTTATATACCAGGTCTATATTCTGATTATTGGCAGCAATGATCCTTAATACGTAACCGAAATAAGTTTCTTTATAGGGAAGTAAATTGAGGTCGAATGATATTTCGCCGCTCTTCTTGAAACACAGGGGACCGGATGAAGTTAAATTCAGCGTTGTTCTCCTTTCCTGCACCACTTCATGACTAGAAAAGCGTAATCCATAGGACTGAGCATAACCAGCATTTGTAACCAGATGAACAGATAAAAATAGTAAAAGGATAAATTTCCACATACTCCGCTAAAAAACTAAAATAACTGTTTGTTTAATACTTATCGATCTAACGCCACGTGGAATATACAAATAATAAACAAATTAGTGCTTTTTTATGGCCTAATAATCAATGACAAATGTAAATTATACACCCTAAGTTGGCTATCTGCCGGCGTCTGCTGACAGCTATTTTAAAAACTGGCTTACCAATAATTCCCATTCTTCTTCCTGCGTACCCGGGGGCATGGTGGTTCCTGCCCGGCGATACCAGTAGTCGGCGTTTGCCCTGTCTCCCTCTACCCTGTGCAGGTAGGCATGCACCCTTGCAGCTTCGGCTCCCGGCAGGTCATCTACCAGGTCGTGCGCCTTTTTCCAGTTACCCTTTCCTTCATACCAGAGGGAATCGAGGTATACCGACATATTTTTGGGTGGATGCGCCTCCTGTAAGGATTGTTTGAATTTGTTTAAATCCATCTTTAAAATTTACCAGCCTGAATAATGTGGGCCTCAAATATACGGAAGCAGCGCAAAAAAAGCCAAACCTTCCTTTTTTTCTGGTACTAAATTCACCGTTGCGAAGAGGAGGTAAATACGAAGTGCCTATCCGATATTGTTTCCTTTCATACATTTTCACGAAAAAAAGATACAATATTCTATTATTTTGTGTCCCGCTAATCAAATCTATAATCATATTACATGAGTGGACAATTCAAATTATGCACGCAGACATTACCGGCCTTGTTTATTGTCGGAATGACACTAATCATGCAGGGATGCGGCGATCATTCAGCGCAAAGCAAATCGGCCAAAGTTCCGGAAGACAACCGCTTTACCAAAACCATCCTTTCCAACGACCTGAACGAACCGATGGAACTGGCCGTTGCCGCTAATGGAAGCGTATATTTTATTGAACGCAGTGGCAAATTGTATCACTACGATCCTGCTACCCAGGCCACCAAAGTCGTATATACGTTCCCGGTACTCCCCGATACCAAGGAAGGATTTGGGAATGGATTGCTGGGCGTTACCCTGG
Source organism: Chitinophaga sp. (assembly GCF_035564935.1). GTDB lineage: Bacteria > Bacteroidota > Bacteroidia > Chitinophagales > Chitinophagaceae > Chitinophaga. The sequence continues at coordinate 3,995 of NZ_DATMTE010001094.1, forward strand.
ATCCGGGTTTTGAAAAAAATCATTACATCTACTTTTATTATACCCCCAATAAGGTACCGGCAGCGCAACAGGTATCCCGCTTTACCATGGAAGGTAAAGATTCCCTCCTCTTATCTTCTGAGAAGGTATTGCTGACCATTCCGCTGGAACTGGAAGTGAGCGCGCATACGGGCGGCTCGCTCGACTGGGACCGTAACGGCAACCTCTTTATTTCCACCGGCGATAACACGGTGCCCTTTGCCTCCAACGGTTATGCGCCGATAGACACTATTCCCGGCCGCATTACCTTTGACGCAGAACGTTCTGCCGGCAACACCAACGACCTTCGCGGGAAAGTGCTGCGTATCCATCCCGAGCCGGATGGCAGCTACACCATTCCTTCGGGTAACCTGTTTCCTAAAGGCACCGCCAACACACGCCCTGAAATATATGCGATGGGTTGCCGCAACCCTTACCGCATGTCGGTAGACACAGCCACCGGCATCGTATACTGGGGCGAAGTAGGCCCGGATGCAGGCCAGGACAGCGACCAGGGCCCGCGCGGCTATGATGAGATCAACCAGGCCAAAAAACCGGGCAACTTCGGTTGGCCCTTCGTGGTAGGCGATAACAAAGTATATCCGCAATACGATTTTGCCACCAAAACCATTGGCGCCCCCTTCAAAGCAGAAGCCCCGGTAAATAACTCCCCGCATAATACCGGCCTGAAAGTATTGCCGCCGGCGCAAAAAGCCATGATCTGGTACCCCTACGATTCTTCTTCCGTATTCCCGCAACTGGGCAATGGCGGACGCTGTGCCATGGCCGGACCGGTATATCATTACAACAAAGCCACCGTTACCCCTACGGGCTTGCCCGAATGGTACGATAACGCCCTGTTCATTTACGACTGGATGCGTAACTGGGTATATGCCGTGCGGCTCGACAGCCAGTATAACTTTAAATCGATGGAACCTTTCATGAAAACAAACGGCGATTTCAGACGCCCGGTAGACATGGCCATCGGTAAAGGCGGCGACCTTTATATCCTGGAGTATGGCTCCGTGTATGGTATTGACAATGATGACGCGCGACTGGTACGCATTTCCTACAATGGCGGTAACCGCGCTCCTGTAGCCGCTATCACAACGATAGACACCGCAGGTACGGCGCCCATGAAAGTGAACTTCAGCAGCAGGGAAAGCTACGACTTCGACGAAGGACAAGCATTGAAATACGAATGGAACTTTGGCGATGCCACTGCCGCTGTCACCGATTCAGCCCCCGTACATACCTACGAAAAGAACGGAGTATACCATGCCATCCTGAAAATAACTGATCCGGAAGGCGCCAGCAGTACGGATACCATCACCATACGGGTAGGCAACACCGTGCCGGTGGTAAAGATCACCACTACTGATAACAGCACTTTCTATTTTGATAACAGCCCGCTGCATTACACAGTAACGGTTACCGATAAAGAAGATCCTGCTATCAATAATGAACAACTGATGATTGGCCTGCATTACATTCCGCGCAGCAAATCGAAAGCGGAAAAAGGCCACCAGCTTATTACCACAGTACCGGCGCATCCCGGCAAGGTGCTGATGGAAGGCAGCGATTGCAAGGCCTGCCACCAGCTGGATAAAGCCTCTGTGGGGCCAGCCTTTACACAGGTAGCCAAACGCTATGAGAAAGATCCCAAAGCCCCTGCTTATCTTGCCAACAAGATCATTAAAGGTGGCGGCGGCGTTTGGGGCGAGCATTCCATGGCGGCTCACCCGCAGCTGTCTGTAGATGACGCGGGACAAATTGTAAAATACATTCTCTCGCTGGCCACACAACAGGCGGGAGGCAGCCTGCCTGCTTCCGGCGCCGTAGCACTGAAAGATCACCTGGGCAAAGAAAAATACGGCAATTATATACTGGCAGCTACCTATACAGATGGCGGCGGTAACGCCTCTCCGCTCAGCGGCAGTGAACTGTTGCTGCTCCGCTCCCTCCGTGTTCAGGCAGAAGATGCAGACTCCATTCAAAACATCGGACGCTCATCAGAACACCTGGGATCCATCCATAACAAATCGTTCTTTGTATTCAGGAACATCGACCTGAAAGGCATCCACAAAGTAACGTACCGTTATTCATCGCTCGACAAAGACGCCGTACTGGAAATCCATACCGGCAGTTCAACCGGCCCTGTGATCAGCAAGCTGGCGTACAAGGCAACGGGCAACTGGAACAAATTCATAGAGGTAACGGTGCCGGTACAGGACCCCGGCGGCAAAAACGATCTTTACTTCGTATTCAGTAAAGACCAGCAACCCGACCAGCATCTGTTTACACTGGACTGGCTGGAGTTTAAACCGTAATGCAGCGGATTTTGTCTGACTCGCTGGTTTTTATGATTTCGCTGATTTCGCTGATTTTATTTTTTTGGATTTTAAAATTGATTTTAAAAGATTCGGGGAGATATGAGCGGTTATTTATATCCGCTTATATCTC
>NZ_DATMTE010001095.1:0-2689 GCF_035564935.1 Chitinophaga sp.
TATTTAATAACTTTATTTTTGACTATATAAGCCGGCACCTGCCGGCGCCGGGTCAATAATAACTTACGACTAACATGAGTAGAAAAAAGAAAAATAAAAAAGGCGGTAATTACAACCCAAATAACCCCCAGCAAAGCCATAGCCCAAAGAAAACCTTTAAAGGCGTAGTGGAAGTAACAAAGTCGGGAATGGCTTTTGTTATCGTAGATGGCCTTACAAAAGATATCATGGTAAAGCAGAAGAACCTGCATACCGCCCTCGACAGGGATGAAGTTTTAGTGGATGTATTGAAAACCGGCCGTAATGAAGGCCGCATGGAAGGCATTATAACGGATATCCTTAAACGAAATAAAACTGAATTTACCGGCACACTCCAGGTCAGCAAAAACTTTGCTTTCCTGATTCCTGAAAAAGGATTGTTTATGCCGGATATCTATATTCCCGCCAACTCCCTCGGGGAAGCAAAAAGCGGGGATAAGGCCCTGGTAAAGATCGTGGCCTGGGGTGAAAAATCCCGCAAACCCGTGGGTGAAATCGTGGAGATCCTCGATGCCAGCGATACCAACGACCTGGCCATGAAGGAAATCCTTATAGAAGCAGGTTTCCCGCTGAATTTCCCCAAAGAGGTAATAGACGAACTGGGTAACATCCGTGAAGTGATTTCGGAAGAAGAAATAGGTAAACGGAAAGACATCCGCAAATTCCTCACCATGACCATCGACCCGGTGGATGCCAAGGATTTTGATGATGCCATTTCCATCCGCTTGCTGAAAAGCGGTTTATATGAACTGGGAGTACATATTGCCGACGTAAGTCATTATGTACTGCCGGGCACCGAACTTGATAAAGAAGCAGATAAGCGTGCTACCTCCGTGTATCTGCCGGACCGCGTGTTGCCCATGCTGCCGGAAAAGATCTCTAATGAGCTTTGTTCCCTGCGCCCGCATGAAGATAAGCTTACCTTCTCCGCCATGTTCCAGATGAACGATAAGGGAGAGGTAAAACAACACTGGATAGGCCGTACTGTTATCCACTCGGATCACCGCTTTACTTACGAAGAGGTACAGGAGATCATTGAACGCAAGTCTGATGGCCCCTACCGGAACGAAGTGATGCTGCTGAACCGTATTGCCCAGAACCTGCGTAACCAGCGTTTCGCGCATGGCGCCATTAACTTTTCCTCGCAGGAAGTACGCTTCAAACTGGACGATACCGGCAAACCCATTGGCATTGTTATCAAGGAAAGCAAAGAAGCACACCAGCTGATCGAAGAATTTATGCTGCTGGCCAATAAAACCGTGGCAGCGTACGTAGGCAAACTGCGTATCAATAAACAACCCATCCCGTTCCCTTACCGTGTGCATGATACACCCGACCCGGAAAAACTGAAAGTGTTTGCATTGTTCGCCGGTAAGTTTGGTTATAAGTTTGACCTGAGCACACCGGAAAGCATTGCGGGCTCCTTCAATAAAATGCTGGCGCAGGTGAAAGGGAAACCGGAACAGCCTGTACTTGAAACACTGGGTATCCGTACAATGGCCAAAGCCATTTACACCGTGAATAATGTAGGGCACTATGGTCTTGGTTTCGAAGACTACTGCCATTTTACATCTCCCATCCGCCGCTACCCCGATGTACTGGTGCACCGCGTACTGGCGGAGTGCCTGGCCAACAGCGTGCGTCCCGACAAGCAAATGGAGCAGAAATGCAAGCATAGCTCTGAAATGGAACGCAAGGCCATGGAAGCGGAACGCGCCGGAAATAAATACAAACAGGTAGAGTATATGCAGCAGTTCATTGGTCATACTTTTGAAGGTGTGATCAGCGGAGTGGCGCATTTTGGCTTCTGGGTGGAAACCGTGGATACCAAATGCGAAGGACTGATCAGCATCCATAACCTGAACAGAAGGGAAGAGTTCCAGTATAACGAAGGGGAATACTCCCTGGTGGGCCAGCGCACAGGCCGTAAGTTTCGTATAGGCGAAAAGGTGAGCATCCGTGTGGTAGCCGCCAGCCTGGCCAAGCGTCAGCTGGATTACGACCTGGAAGACGAGCTCACAGGCACCGGTACACCCGCTGCTGCATTCCAGCCCAAACGCCGCGATGAACGCCGCGACGACCGTAAAGGGGATCATCGCCATGAGGATCGCCGGGGCGACCGGAAAAAGAAGAAAGACAAACGTCCTTATAAACCCTGGGAACAGGCGGCAAAAGCTCCTCAGAAAGCACCGGAAGTGTCTCTCGGAGAGCCCAAGCCATTGCCGGTGGTAGACCAGGTGATGGTGGAAACGCACGTGGTACCTGTAACACAGGAAGCGCCGGTAATACCTGCGGCAGCACCGGTTGTACCCGTAACACCAGTGGCGCCTGTGCCATCACCAGCGCCGGTTGTAGAAAAAGCAGTTGCCAGTAAAACAACTGCTAAGCAGGAACCTGTTGCCAAAGCACCAGCGAAGAAAGCCGCTGCTAAACCAGCATCTGCCACTAAAAAAGCAGCTGCTGCACCGGTAACAAAGAAGGCGGCGCCAGCAGCAAAAGCGACTGCTAAGAAAACCGAACCCGCTAAAAAGGCTGCAGCTAAAGCAGAACCTAAGAAAACAGCACCAGCAAAGAAAGCCGCTGCAAAACCAGTAGCTAAGAAAGCCGTACCAGCAAAGAAAGCCGCTGCAAAACCAGTAGCTAAGAAAGC
>NZ_DATMTE010001096.1:0-9898 GCF_035564935.1 Chitinophaga sp.
CTTAACAGGAATTATTTGCTCAGGTACATGCTCTTTTCTTTGAACAGCTGTCTGAAGTATGGATCACGCAGATCCTTGATAAAGCGGATCGCTTCTCCGGTAGATTTCATTTCAGGTCCGAGTTCCTTGTTTACACCCGGAAATTTATTGAAAGAGAATACCGGCTCCTTGATCGCAAAGCCTGTCAGTTTCTTTTCAATGGTGAAGTCCTTCAGTTTATTGGCGCCAATCATCACTTTGGTGGCAATATTCAGGTAAGGTACCTGGTATGCCTTTGCAATAAACGGCGTTGTACGTGATGCACGCGGGTTGGCCTCAATTACAAACACGTTGCCGTCCTTTATGGCAAACTGAATGTTGATCAAACCCTGGATATTCAGTGCACGGGCTATTTTCTCGGCATAGTACTCCATGGTGGTCACTTCAATGGGCGACAGGTTGAAGGCCGGTAGTAAAGCATGGCTGTCGCCACTGTGGATACCTGCAGGTTCAATATGCTCCATCACGCCCATCACGTGGAAATCAGTACCATCAAAAATACCGTCTATTTCTGCCTCCTGGCAACGATCCAGGAAGTGATCAATCAATATTTTATTCCCCGGCAGATGCCTGAGCAGGCTCAGTACAGACTCTTCCAGTTCTTCTTCATTAATAACAATCCTCATACGCTGGCCACCCAGTACATAAGAAGGACGTACCAGCACAGGGTAACCTACTTCCTTCGCTACATCAATAGCATCGTCTGTATTATAGGCGGTTCCGTATTTAGGATAAGGAATGCCCAGGTCTTTCAGCATGTCGGAGAAACGGCCACGGTCTTCCGCGATGTCCATGTTATCAAAGGAAGTACCGATGATCTTCACTCCGTTTGCTTCCAGGCGTTTGGCCAGTTTCAACGCAGTTTGTCCGCCCAGCTGCACAATTACACCTTCCGGTTTTTCCAGCTCAATGATCTCCCAGAGGTTTTCCCAGAACACCGGTTCAAAGTACAGTTTATCCGCCATGTCAAAATCGGTGGATACTGTTTCAGGGTTACAGTTCACCATAATCGCCTCGTATCCGCAATCCTGGATGGCCTGTAAACCGTGGGTACAACAGTAGTCGAACTCAATACCCTGACCAATCCTGTTAGGACCGGAACCGAGTACAATGATCTTTTTCCTGTCTGTTGGAATGCTTTCGTTAACAGTATCGAAAGTGGAATAGAAGTAAGGCGTTTTAGCTTCAAACTCTGCGGCGCAGGTATCTACCATTTTGAAAGTACGGCGGATGCCCAGTTCCTTACGTTTTGCATATACTTCATCTTCATCACAATCGCCGAACAATACAGACAGCTGTGCATCGGAGAAGCCCAGTTTCTTGGCGTCCCTGAGCATATCTGCGGAAACAGATTGCAGGTCAAGTTCCAGCAACTGTTTTTCCATATTCACGATGTCCTGGATCTGATTCAGGAACCAGCGGTCGATATAAGTGAGCTGGTGAATGTGCTTAACAGATACACCTGCCATCAGGGCATCTTTAATACGGAAGATACGATCCCAGGTAGGACGTTTCAGTTTTTCGATCAGCTGCTCACTTTTCATGAGCGACTTGCCATAATAACCGAGTCCGAGTGCATCGTTCTCAAGGCTCTGGCAGGCTTTCTGCAGTGCTTCAGGGAAAGTACGTCCAATAGACATTACCTCTCCAACTGATTTCATCTGCAAGCCTAAAGTATCATCTGCACCTTTAAATTTATCGAAGTTCCACCGCGGCATTTTTACAATCACATAATCCAGCGCAGGTTCAAAGAAAGCAGAAGTGGTTCTGGTGATCTGGTTTTCCAGTTCATCCAGTGTATAGCCAATGGCCAGTTTCGCGGCTATTTTTGCAATAGGGTAACCGGTTGCTTTGGAAGCCAGCGCAGAAGAACGGCTTACACGCGGATTAATTTCAATGGCGATCAGCTCTTCATTTTCAGGATTGAGAGAGAACTGTACGTTACAACCGCCGGCAAAGTTGCCGAGGTCGCGCATCATTTTCATGGCCTTGTTGCGCATGTCCTGGAATGCAGTATCGCTCAGCGTCATTGCAGGGGCTACGGTGATGGAGTCACCGGTATGGATCCCCATCGGGTCCAGGTTTTCCACCGTACAAATGATAACCACGTTATCATTCTTATCGCGTAGTAATTCCAGTTCAAATTCTTTCCATCCAAGTACGGCTTTTTCTACCAGCACCTCGTGGATAGGAGACGCTTTCAAACCACGGTCCAGTGCTTCGTCCAGGTCTTCCTTACTGTGTACAAAACCTCCACCGGTACCTCCCAATGTAAATGAAGGACGGATAACCAGGGGGAATCCAATTTCCTGGGCAAATTCCTTACCTTCCAGGAAAGAGTTGGCTGTTCTGGCCGGCGCTACCGGTATTCCCAGCTGGATCATCCACTGGCGGAACTGTTCACGGTCTTCCGCTTTATCAATGGCTTTGATATCAACTCCAATCAGGCGAACGTTATGTTTCTCCCATATTCCCAGTTCGTCTACTTCCTTACAAAGGTTCAGCGCAGTTTGGCCACCCATAGTAGGTAATACGGCATCTATCTGGTTTTCTTCCAGGATCTGCTCAATGCTTTCCACGGTCAGTGGCAGCAAATAAACCTTATCAGCCATCATTGGATCCGTCATGATGGTAGCCGGATTGGAATTAATCAAAATCACTTTAATTCCTTCTTCCCGCAGCGAACGTGCTGCCTGGGAACCGGAATAGTCAAATTCGCAAGCCTGACCAATAATAATGGGTCCAGAACCGATAATGAGTACAGATTTGATAGATGAGTCTTTTGGCATTTGTGTAATCTATTGAAAATGAAAAACCAAATTGATTTTTCTGCCGTGTGAGGGAACAAAAAAATCGTGCAAAGCTACGGCATTGAAATTTATAAATGGAAATAAATTTTGTTTGAGAAGAAGATTTTTTTTGGAAGAAGAGATAAATGCGCATTGTTTTATATGTTAATTTTACCTTATGCAGATAAAAAAATTGTTTTTATGAAAACACCGGAAGATAGTTTTCAGGGTGAGGGATATGAGGAAGTAAACCTCAGACAGTACCTGGAAGAAAAGCGGGAGCAGGAAGCAGAGGATTTACTGCCAATGAAGATTTACAGGAAGTACGGCAAAGGGATCATCAACTCTGTAACCGGCGATAAACATCAGCCCATCTGGAGCCACACGTTCAGGCTTACCTATGAACAAACAGAAGGGCTGCTTCGTTACGCATGGGAAAATGAATATGATAATCCATACCTCAACGACTTTAAATCCTTTATGAATCCAGCTTATAACGGCAGGATACATACCGGACACACCTTACTGCAACTGGAATTGCCCCAACAAAAAAACAGGCTTAAAATATCCTCTAAAGGCGCGCTGCATTTTCTTAGTGCATTAAATCCTGGTAAAGTGCAAACCGGCTCCACAGCATTCGATCGTCACTTCATTACTATAGCCCATCCCAAAAGCATCATCGAACATATATACGGGGAACTTGAATTTCTGATGGATCCGGACTTAGGAACATCCCTGTCGCTCATCAGCAATTTTGAGGATGCCATTACCTTACGCTTCTACCTCCAGTTACGCATTAACAAACTCATCACCGAAGAAGCACAAATGGAAAAGCTACTCAAACACACGCTGGCATTGGTCAATAAACTGAACACACTGTATTAAAACGGTGAACCGTTTTTCCGTATAAATACTTATCCTGATCTCATCTTATTCTCCTAACTTTATCATCCGCAGTTAAACATACCTGCGCTACAACCCCAAAACGACTGGTACTAATTCTACAACAGCCCTGCCTGCAGGGAATCTTGCTTTTATTTTATATTAAAACACCCCAAAAATCAAATGTCATGCGTACAGCTGAAATTCATTATGGCGACGATGGTCGCATAGATGTTGCCGTTCCCAAAGGCACCAAACTGGAAGACATCACCAAACTGCAATCCATGGTGATCAAACAAATCAATCCCCGCGGTTGCCAGGCCTGCTTATCCGGCGTTCACTTCAATATCCGGGAAAAACTGGAACAGGTGATCAAGGTAGACCTGGATAAAATGGCTGTTATCAAAGACGTTGCCATCAAACAACATTAATCCGGATACCGCCCGGGCATTGCCGGGCGGTATTTTAAACCTCCTGCCATGTCACAAGTATTATCAACTGCCAGGACAGGCCGCCTTTATCAGCAAACTATTCCGCAGCTGGGTGTGGGCCTGTTGTATAACCCGTCGCTGGAATTATACCTGGACGCATGCCCAGGTATATGCGACTATGTGGAAATTATCCCGGATATGTTTTGGACAGACCGCGGTAACCATGCCCCGCAAAGGTTTGAAGAAATTGAATCCTGGATGAAAGTGCTGGATAAAATAGCCGCACAATATCCCCTGACCGCTCATAATATCTCCTACTCCCTGGGCAGTGCAGGCATCTTCGATAAATCCTATCTCTATAAAATGAAAGAATGGCATGAACGCTATCGCTTTAAATGGCATAGCGATCATCTCTCTTTCGTAAAAGTTCATAACGAACAACAGGAAGAACACAATGCCGGGCTGGCTGTACCTGTGCCATACGATTATGAAGTACTGGATATGATAGGCGGCCGTATCAACGCCATCAAACGATCTGTCAGCACACCTTTCCTGGTAGAGAACAATGTTTACTTTATTGACCTGCCTGAGCAGGAGCTGAGCGAAACGGCCTTCCTGAATGAATTGTCGCACGATACTTCCTGCGGATTACTCCTGGATATCCACAACGTATATACGAATGCGGTAAACCACCACTTCGACGCCAGGGCTTTTATTGCACAACTCGAACTGGATAAAGTGATCGAAATCCATATTGCCGGCGGAAATGAAATGGCCGGCATGTACACAGACTCCCACGCGGGGCCTTGTCCGCCGGAGGTATGGGATTTGCTCGATTATACGTTACCGTTAGTACCTAACTTATGTGGCATTACCTTCGAGTTTCATGAATCTTATTTTCACCTGCTGCAATTTGACGGTGTTACCCGCGAACTGAACAAAGCAAAAGCAGCCTGGAACCTTTATCATACCTGAACATTATGTCACTCCTATCTTTTCAGAAAGCGTTGACAGACCTGATTGCATCGCCGCAATTATGTTTGCAGTTACGCAGTGATCCCACAGCGGTATTGATACGATATGATTTAAACAGCCGCGAACGCTTACGGCTGCAAGCGGTAGTGTATCAGCAGGGAATGTCGGTAAGCTGTACCCTGTACCGGGTTAACCGGATCACTCCTGTTTACACGATGCTTCCCTATACCTGTTTTTTACTGGGAGCGCAGCTCATGCCGGTGATAGAGGAGTTCTGGGCCATCGACAACCGGTCGGATCTGCAATTCAAAAGAGAGATCAGCATCTTCGGGGAGTTCCTGTTACAGAAACTGCTGGGCGGAGACCTTGCAAATCCTTACCTGCGGGAGATTGTAGTAATGGAACTTGCCATCAATGAATTGAAATTTCTACCGAAGAAATTACTGATGGAAAACAATAATGAAGAAACAGGCCTGCACCCGCTTGTTCGATTGGTGCCATTTGATCATCCGCCGGAATCCTTACTCACAGCGCTTGCCAGCATGAAACTGCCGCAGCAGGAAGAAGATACCGGCGAATATTGGTTAATGCTCGACTACCGGGAAGAAGAACTTTCTTTCCGTGCGCTGCCCCACAAAAGCAGGGCAGCAGCAGGATGATCATAATTTTATCCGGGAAGACATTACTGCGATAGCCGCGCCCATTACGGCAATCATGGTGAAGGCAACACCAAGGTTGGTAGCCTGGGCCACAAATCCAATCAGCGGCGGACCAAACAGGAATCCGAAATAACCAATGGTAGACACCGTAGCCAGCGCCATCCCCGGGGGTAATTTTGTAGACCTGCCTGCCGCACTGTATACCAGTGGCACCACGGCAGACACACCTGCACCCACTAACATAAAGCCCAGCATAGCCGGAACAAAGTAAGGAAAAACAACCGCTACCAGCAGTCCGCTGGCAGTAAGGCCGCCGCTTATCAGCAGCATCTTTTTCACCCCCAGCCTTGTAGTCAGATAGTCGGCTACAAAACGACCGGATGCCATTGTGCTCATGAACGCTGCATAGCCGGCGCCAGCCCATCCTTCTCTGACCTGTATTACCCTGCGGAAGTATACGCCGCTCCAGTCGAACATAGTACCTTCGCAAATCATTGAACACATTGCAATAATTCCCAGCGTGAACAGGAACGCATCCGGCTTTCCAAATAAGGAAGGAGCATTGTTTTCATTGGTAACACGCACCACTAACCGGTTCATTGTAAGCGCCACAAGCACCCAGGAAACCGCGGTAATAATTAAAAAGTGATACACCGGTGCAAGATGTAAACCTGTCATCCAGGTACCAAAAGCAGCGCCTGTAAAACCTGCTACACTCCACAACCCGTGAAATGAAGCCATAATAGAACGGCCATACATGGCCTCCACTCCCACCGCCTGCGTATTCACTGCTATATTGGCAAGGTTACCGCAAAAACCAAAAAAAACAAGACACACGCTCAACTCCCACGATGTATGTGCCAGCCCCAGCATTGGCAACACAACAGCATAGGCAACTGCCGCAAAAAGTAATACCTGCCGGCTACCGTATTTGGATACCAGTATACCCGCTACCGGAAGGGAAATGATAGACCCTACCGGCAAGGCCAGCAATACGCTTCCAAGACCGGCATCATTTAATTTTAGCGCCAGCTGGATATCCGGAATGCGGGAGGCCCAGCTGGAAAAACATAACCCGGTTAAAAAAAACAAGGCGCTCACCGCAATGCGGGTAGCTCTTTTATTAATCATTACCATCGATAGATCGTGTAACATCTTCAGTCAGATAAAAGTTGAATTGATCAGATCACCTGTATGCCCAGGTTACTATAAGGTTTCAATGAAGGCAGGTCCGGGTTGTCTGTGATAATTGTATCCAGCCCTGTAATGTCACATACTTTAAAAGGTTCTGCTGTTCCCATTTTGTCGCTGGTGGCCAGTGCAATGGTTTTATTGGCAGATTCCACCATAGCGCGTTTTACATCTGCTTCCCCAAGATCCAGACCGGTTACGCCTGCATCCGGGTGCAGACTGCAGATGCCCAGGAAGCATATATCCGCCCGCATTTTTTCCAGCATGCGGATGGTATCCATGCCACCGGCCGTTTGAGAATCCTTACCAATAAGGCCTCCTGTTAAAATCACCTCAATCACGGGATGCTCAATTAATTGCGCCACAATGGGTACACTGTTGGTAATAACCCTGATATGGAGGTTAGCGGGAAACAATTTCGCCAGCATTAAGGTAGAAGTACCCCCATCAAGAATGATGGTTTGCCCGTTGTGCAGGTACGACAATGCCTTGGTGGCAATATGCTTCTTATCATCTTCATGATATACGATACGTTCCTTAAAAGAATAGGGATTTGGGGAATGCGGGATAGCTCCTCCCCTTACTTTAATCAGCTGCCCATTCTGCGCCAGGGATTCCAGATCCCTGCGCACGGTATCTTCCGACACCTGCAAATCGCTGCTAAGCTCCGCCTGCAGCACTTTATGGTCAGTCTGCAGCTTTTTGAGAATATAGTCCAGCCTTTCCTCTCTCAACATAAGTCGTGCTATTTTATGCAATATTATGAAAGATTATGCGATAATTTGCAGATTATTGCATAAATTTGCAAAAAACAGCAAAATATGGCAAGAATAGCAATCGACATGGACAATGTAATGGCAGATCTTACACAACATCTGCTGGACGTATACGCTAAAGAATACGGGGAAGTAATAGACCCGGAACGTTTGAACAACATCCCCGAGGGTAGTGCTTTTCCTGAAGGTGTAGCTATGAAAATATTAAAAGCTCCCGGGTTTTTCAGAGGTATACCGGTAATGGCCGGCGCACAGGAGGTTGTGAAAGCGCTGGCAGACAGGCATGAAGTTTTTGTAGTATCTGCAGCAATGGAATTTCCGCTGTCACTGGCGGAAAAACACGCATGGCTGGACGAGCATTTTCCCTTCATCAGCTGGAAAAATATCGTGTTCTGCGGTTCCAAAACCATTGTGGAAGCGGATTATATGATCGACGATCACGACAAAAACCTGCGTACATTTAAGGGAACACCGCTGTTGTTTACTGCACCGCATAATTTACCCCTTACAGATTATAAACGGGTAAATAACTGGGAAGAAGTAGCGGCTTACTTTGCCCTGACTACTGTTCAAAGCAGCGGGGAAGTCCTGGCTGCCGGCTAAGTCCGGGGCTTACCTGGCTTCCAGGATATTGATCTTTCTTTCAAGGGTATTCACTTTCCTGATATATTGTTGCACTTCCATGCATTTATCCAGGTAAGCCTCCGCCCAGTTAACCTCCTGTTTTATTGCATGTGGTCCCATGAAGTAACCGTAGGGCAGGTCAAGCTGCTGATGCAGCTGTTGCAACTGCACAGGATTGAATGCTGCTGAGTCCAGCCATTCATGTACTTCATTCATTGATAGCTGCAGTTGGGCTGCCAGTTGTTCATCTTTTATTTTTTGCTTCGCAAGATATAGCTGCAGCAGTTCCCCATGATGCCAGGAATTTCCTTCCAGTGAATCCCAGTTACAGAAATCTTCCAGCGTAACGGGAATGGCTCCCAGCAATATATCCAGCTTTTCTCTTTTGATAGCCGCTAGTGAAAAATAGCGGTACAGTCCCTGTGGAGTTAGCCCGGTTTTCTTTGCATAGTGAAGGATCACAATTTGTTTTTGTCTTAATATACGCCGCAACCTGGCGCCTGCATGCACATAATATGGAACTGACATTTACAGCATCCTGTTTTGGTGAGAAATGGGGTGTATATACAAATATAATACTTTTTTATTCTCAAAACAGGGTTTACTATCTCGTATTTTAAAGTATCACCGATAAATACTATCAACAAATATCATTATAATAAGATAAGCTCGCTTTTAATCGTGTTGTTTACGGAAAGCTGCCAGTTCCTTTTTTAACTGCAGCATTTCATCTTTTAGTGTTGCATGGCTTTTCAACAGCTGTGTATATTCTTCCAATAGTTTATAGTACTTCTCCCTTAACAACATCATTTCTTCACTATCTGTGTTCCGGCTTTCCTGTAATGTACCCGGGTTAAGAAACCCTTCCACGCTTAAATCCAATCCTTTCGCCACCCTGTCCAGTTCATCCGGCGAAAAACTTTCTTTTTCAAATAGGTTATACATCGTGCGGCGGCTCATCTCCAGGCGGCCGGCCAGCTTACTTTTGTTCAGCCCCTTCTCCGCAATAATGTGTTGCAAACGCTCTCCATGATGAATGCTTTTCCCGTTGGTTAGCTGCATAGCACCATTCCATCGCATAAACTCATCGGGGGTAATGCCAATAAGGTTACAAAAACGTTCCATGGTAGCACGTTTCATGTCGTTTTTCCGCAAGTGGTAATGAGCTATTTGATTTGTAAAACCAGCCATAGTGGCGAAATCTACAATCTTTATCTTCTTCTGTTTTAAGATCTGTTTCAACCGGTGTCCCATGTGTATCAGGCTCGACTGCATCCCTTTTCATTTTAAATTATGATGCTACATACAGGATGACCTGTCGTATTAACGTATAATTTAACAATTAATATTTCATTCTGTAAATAAAAATATCAATTTAACAAAAAAAATATAAGCCTGTAAGTCGCCCTGGCCAATAAAAAACCATACTAACAGTAAAGCGTATACGCAAAAAAATAACAATAAATATTTATCGATTTAATAGTTGAGAAATCAGAATGATAACAAACAAGATTATTGTGTAATCAATACAC
>NZ_DATMTE010001097.1:0-1813 GCF_035564935.1 Chitinophaga sp.
AGCGAAGCAGTTTTTTCAGGGATTACCCTGGCAATACCTTCAGCCACCGTGGTTTTTATATCCGCGTCGTCTGCATAGGCACTGATATTGAATTCCGTACCGATATCTTCCACTACCTGTCCCCGGGTCACTACCCTGAAAGGCTGTTTTGCATTATGTTTTACACTAAAATAGGCTTCGCCCTCCAGCTGGATCTTTCTTTCACTGAGCTGGGCGAAGCTGGCCGGGAACCTGATCAGGGATGCGGCGTTAAGGGTAACCGAACTGCCATCCGGCAATACTACTTTATACTGCTGGCCATTAGCCGTAGATAACGTGTTATATGCCACCTCCCGGTTATCCGTTTGAGATGCACCAGGCATTGGCTCATATACTAATTGCCCACCCGCAGTTTTTGTAATCGTTACCCCGGCTTGTTTAGCAATATTGCCATTGCCGGCATCCGATAAAATGATCTTCTCGCCGTTAGCCAGGATCAATGTTGCTGCATTTTTTCCGGGACCAATATCATGTACCGTATTATAGGACTTGTATAAGACAACAGAAACGATAACCAGTATAGCTGCGGCAGCAGCAGACGCACTTCGCCAGTTCCTCCGCCAGAAGGAGGGCTTTGCCGTGTGATGATCCATAAAAACGCTGACATGCTCGTATACCCTGTTTAAACGGTTGCTTATATCGGGCACTAAAGATTCCGGCGCCTGTGTTGCCTGGAGCTCCTGTATAATCAGCTCTTTCAAAACGGATTCATTGTCTGCTAACCGGAAATGATCCAATAGCATTTCCTTCTCCTGCGGGGTGCATTTCCCATCCAGGTATTTCTTGAAAAGTTGGTTGATCAATGGTGCCATTTCCCGAAAATTAAAGACTAATACACCGCCAAATGAAATTATAATGAGCCTGTACGCATATTAATTTGAATGATGTAAGTAATTTGCTGATAATCAGATGAATGAATTATTGTTGCTTGTTATTATATGGCTTAGCAGCAGTTTATTTATCACATTTCCAGGATAGCATCTGAATCGGAAATTTTGTAGGTTTGTAGTTTAACGTCAAATATTTTCTTGAGAATACTGGAAGATGGATATCAAAAGGAGCTGTTGATTCGCCTGAGTAAGGGGGATAGGGAAGCGTTTCATGCCATTTATCAGTCTTACAGTAAGGCTATGTATCTCCGGATGATGAACATGGTCAGAGATGCAGATGTTGTTGAAGATCTGCTGCAGGATCTGTTTATTAAACTCTGGATCAAACGCGAAACGCTGGATACGGAAAAATCCTTTCAATCCTATATGTATACCGTAGCCCAAAACCTGGTCTACAATTATTTCAGGAAAATATCGAATGAACAGGCGTTGATCAGGTCGTTAATTGTTACAGGCGCTGATCATTGGCTCAACGGATCAGAATTGCTGGAAAACAAGCAGGCAAGAGAAATGCTGCAAATGGCTATCAACCAGCTGACCGCGCAGAGAAAGCAGGCCTTCAACCTGGTTAAAATTGATGGCAAAACCTATGAAGAAGCAGGAGAGATCATGGGTATATCGCGGGCTACTGTGAACACGCATATGACCAAAGCACTACAATCCATTAAGGAATACTTACTGAAGAACCAGGACCTGGCATTCCTGGTCATGAGTATTTACGCCGCCGCAAACCGGGTTATCTGATGCAAAATGAGAGAGGCTATTTCCCGGAAAAAGGAACAGGATTCCATTAAAGCTCCCGGTCATTTCAAAACAGCTGCTGTTACCAGGCTGGCAGGCAGCGGCGGATTTCAATAGCATTTGAGATAGAAAAGGCGGCCAAT
>NZ_DATMTE010001098.1:0-3050 GCF_035564935.1 Chitinophaga sp.
ATTCCCGGCTGCCAAGGGTAACGGCGCAGGTGTGATCATTTGCCCGGGAGGCGGCTATAGTATACTGGCTATTAACCTGGAAGGCTATGAAATAGCCGCCTGGCTTAATAAACTCGGATACACCGCTTTTGTATTGCAGTACCGCGTTCCTAAAAAGGAAGCAGGCGCCTTGCAGGATGCGCAACGCGCTATACGCCTGGTACGCAGCAGGGCGGCTGAATGGAAGCTGCAGCCCGAAAAGATAGGAATGATGGGCTTTTCCGCAGGGGGAAGTCTTACCGCAAGAGCAAGCACCCAATATAACGTACACACCTATACGCCAATTGACAAAGCAGATTCATTATCGGCCCGCCCGGCTTTCAGCGCGCTTATTTACCCCGCTTATCTTGATAAAGGAGAAAACAGGTCGCTAACCCCTGAACTGACCATCAGCAGCGAAACCCCGTCTATGTTCCTTTTTGCTACTGCAGATGATTTCTATGGCAACAGCGCCCTGGTAATGGCCGGCGCCCTCCGTGATGCCAAAGTGCCTGTGGAACTGCATTTCTACGCCAAAGGAGGCCACGGTTACGGCTTGCGTAAAGGTAATCCTGCCGGCGAAGCCTGGCCAGCTCTCATGGAAAAATGGCTGAAAAGTGCCGTGAAGTAGGTTTGTATAAACTATGACTTTTCACAGGTAGCTTTCAAGGGAATAATTGGCTACATTTGATCCATTATAAAACCTGTTACCATGGGAATTTTTGATAAACTCAGGAATGAATTTATTGACATTATTGAATGGACCGACGTGTCCCCCGATACCATTGTGTGGAAGTTTCCCCGCTACCAGAATGAAATAAAAATGAACGCCAAACTCACTGTGCGTGAGTCGCAGGTGGCCGTTTTTATGAATGAAGGTAAAATTGCCGATGTATTCCAACCCGGCATGTATACGCTTACTACACAGAATATGCCCATCCTCAGCACCTTGCAGGGATGGAAATATGGCTTCAACAGCCCTTTTAAAGCCGATGTGTTCTTTGTGAGCATGCGGCAGTTCACCAACCAGAAATGGGGAACCAAAAACCCGGTAATGCTCCGCGATGCAGAGTTTGGACCGGTAAGGCTCCGGGCATTCGGCAGCTATGCCTTCCGTGTAAAAGATGCTGCACAGTTCCTGAAAGAAGTGGCTGCCACCAACCCGGAATTTACCGTGGAAGGTATCAATGAGCAACTGCGTAATCTCGCAGTTTCCCGTGGCATGGAAGCCGTGGCGGAAGCAAAGGTGCCTGTACTGGACCTTGCAGCCAATTACGAAGAAGTATCTACCCAGATCACCGGTAAAATTGGAAATGAATTTAATGAACTCGGACTGGAACTGACAAAGTTCCTCATCGAAAATATTTCCCTGCCGCCAGAAGTAGAAGCTGCGCTGGACAAACGCAGCAGCATGGGTATTGTAGGCAACCTGGGGGCATATGCACAATTCCAGGCCGCCAATTCCATGGAGAAAGCAGCAGAAAACCCTTCCGGCGGCGGACTTGCAGCCGCAGGTTTAGGCGCGGGCATGGGCGCAGCCATGATGGGACAGGTAGGTAACATCTTCCAGAACAATAACCAGCAGACCAACACCGGCGGTGGAGCACCACCTCCGTTACCCGGCGCCGCACCATTTTTCGTGGCGGTAGATGGTAAACAGGCAGGCCCTTTTGATGGAGATCAGCTCCGTCAGCTGGCAACTGCCGGCAGCCTGAATGCACAAACACTGGTATGGAAAACCGGTATGGCCGCATGGGCCGCCGCCGGAACAGTACCGGAACTGGCGCCGGTATTAGCCACCGTACCACCACCATTACCTTAACTTAAGTGAACTGCCGGCGTCAGGAAGATGCCGGCAGTGTTATATCTATACATTCCTATGTCTTTCGAGGAAAAAACAAGTGAAACAGTTAACTCGCTGAAATGCCAGAACTGTGGCGCAATCCTGCACTATGCACCAGGCACCAACAGCCTGAAATGTGAATACTGCGGTACAGTGAATCAAATTGAAGATGACACGGAGCCAGCTGCGGTGCAGCCCGTAGATTATGATACTTTTATTGCTTCTCAACAAAATCACACCGAAGTTACACAACAGGCAGTAGTAGTAAAATGCGTCAGCTGTGGCGCTTCCACTACTATGTTGCCCAACGTAACTGCCGACTCATGCCCCTTTTGCGCTTCTCCGCTGGTGGTGGATACCACGCAAACCACATCCATCCTGCAGCCGCATTACGTGCTGCCGTTTGTGGTAAGCGATAAAGAGGCGGTACAACACTTTCAAAAGTGGATGAGTAAACTTTGGTTTGCCCCTTCTGACCTGGTGAAGAAAGTAAAAGACAGCTCCTCCCAACAGCTGAAAGGCATATACATTCCACACTGGAGCTATGATACAGATACCTATACAGAGTACTCCGGTTCCCGTGGCGAATATTATTACACAACAGAAACCTATACGGTAGAAGTAAACGGCCGTACGGAAACCCGCACCCGGCAGGTAAGGCACACCGCGTGGTATCCCGCTTCCGGCAGCGTGAATAACCACTTCCGGGATGTGCTGGTATCCGCCAGCCCGTCTTTGCCGTTGAAAATGGCGCAGATCCTGGAACCCTGGCACCTGGAACAGCTGAAGAAATACGATGGCCGTTACCTTAGCGGTTTCCGGGCGGAAATTTACCAGACCAATGCTGAACAGGGGCTGGCGATCGCCAAGAAAAGAATGGAGCCCGTGATCCGCACGGAAATCTGCGACGACATCGGTGGAGATGAGCAACGCATCGACGATTACGATGTGGAGTATAACCAGCTTGGCCTGAAATACCTGCTGCTGCCGGTTTGGATCAGCGCCTACCGGTATAATAATAAACTCTATCACTTTGTGGTGAACGCCTGCACCGGCGAAGTAACCGGCGACCGTCCATACAGCTGGATGAAAATTGTGGGGCTGATACTGGGAATCATTGCTGCCATCGTTATTATATACCAGGCGACGCAGTCGTAGTGCTGCCCGCCTTCGGCGGGAAATTGTCCTG
>NZ_DATMTE010001099.1:0-1606 GCF_035564935.1 Chitinophaga sp.
GTTCTTCTGTCTACGCACAGGTGGGCATTCATACCACAACTCCTAAAAGTTCTCTGGATGTATCCGGTAAAACTGATACGTTAGGAAATTTACTATCCACAGACATTACAGGGTTGCAGGCACCCCGCCTTACCCGTTCACAGCTTACGGATAAAGGGGATACGCTGTATGGAGCTGATCAGACGGGAGCCATGATCTACATCACGGATATTTCCGGAGGAGATGTTTTAGCTCAAAGAGTTAATATAACGGCTGTCGGCTATTATTATTTTGATGGTAACGTCTGGCAAAAGATCAGCATGGGGAATAACGTTGCAGCAACCAATTGGTCTCTCGCAGGAAATACAGGAACCACAGCAGGAACCAACTTTATAGGAACTGCAGATGCCACAGATTTTGTCACCAAATCCAACGGAATCGAAGCATCAAGAGTAATCTGGGATGCTGACAATAATGCAACCCATTTGGCGGTGGGAACCACTACTGCAGCTACAGTATCTTCACCAACAAGTGGTTCGACTGCAGATAAAAAACTCGCAAAACTTACGATTGGAAACGGGGATGCAAGTATTAATTCCGTCACGGTGGGTTTAGGAGGTGGTCAGATAGCCACTAATACTGTAGTCGGTGCTTTAGCTTTAAGCAATACGACTACCGGCAGTTTAAACACTGCCATAGGGAATAATGTGTTGCCTGCCAATACCAGTGGTGCACGTAATACTGCAGTAGGACAGGCATCAATGCGGGATAATACAACAGGAAGCTGGAACACTGCAATAGGAGCTAATTCATTGATTAGTAATACTACTGGAACACGTAATATTGCACTAGGCTATGGAGCTTTATCAAATCTTCCGGTCAGTGCTTCTAATATTGGGATTGGGTTCGCCGCGGGGCAATATGATACTCCTATGACGGGAGGTAGTAATATAATCATTGGTAGAGGTGGTAGTACGCCGCTTACGATAATTACCTCTGGTAGTTCAAATATAGCAATAGGCCACACTACGGGTTATAATATAGGTGCGGGTGATAATAATATTGTCCTGGGTAATGATGCAGCTGTTGGTGTTGTGAATGGTTCTAATCAGATACAAATGGGAAACTACAATGTTACTTCTGCCAGGGTTCAGGTTGCCTGGACGATCACTTCAGACAAAAGATGGAAGGAAAATATTACCCGCATTCCCTACGGTTTAGATTTTGTAAAAGAGCTGAAACCTGTAGCCTACCATAGAATTAATGATAAAGAAAATCCTAATAAAGAAATGGGGTTTGTCGCTCAGGAAGTCGAAGAGCTTATCCAAAAATTCGGTTGGAAAGACCAGGGATTTTTAACCAAAGACACCAATGGATATCTTGCCATCCGTTATAACGATTTTATCCCGTTATTGGTAAGAGCGGTGCAGGAGCAGGATGCAAAAATCGAATCTCAAAACACAAAAATTGCAGAATTGGAAGCCTTGGTCAAAAGCCTGGCTGCAAAAATAAAATAGAGTTAGGTAACTGTAATTGAAAACGGGTAATCCATATGGGTTGCCCGTTTGTTTTTATATTATTTCAGAAAAAATATACTTCAAGGGTAGTAGATTATTTGTAAAAAAGT
>NZ_DATMTE010001100.1:0-11641 GCF_035564935.1 Chitinophaga sp.
CTTTGCTTTCCAGCTGGGAACTACCCATCAGAAATTCATCTACTTTTCTTGCACACTCACGGCCTTCACTTATTGCCCATACCACCAGCGATTGTCCGCGGCGCATATCGCCGGCAGTGAACACTTTAGGGATGGATGTCAGGTAATCTTTTTCGGTAGCTTTTACGTTACCGCGTTCATCTCTTTCCACTTCCAGCTGATCCAGTAAGCCGGTATGCTGCGGATGTACGAAGCCCATAGCCAGTAAAGCCAGTTCGCAGGGTACATCTCTTTCAGACCCGGGTACTTCCGTGAATTTGGCCGGTCTGCCGTCGGCGCTGGCGGTCCATTGAAGGTCTACCAGCCGCAGTGCCTTCAGGTGGCCATTCTCATCTCCGATGAAGGATTTGGTGGCGATGGCCCATTTACGGTCTGCTCCTTCTTCGTGGGAAGAAGATGTTTTTAAGATCATGGGGTAGGTAGGCCATGGCATAAATGCGGTACGTTCGCCCGGAGGTTTCGGTAACAGCTCCAGTTGTGTAACACTGTTTGCGCCATGACGGTTACTGGTTCCCACACAGTCGGAGCCGGTATCACCACCACCAATCACGATTACATTTTTGCCGGTTGCCAGGATATCGCTGCCTTCTACCGCAATATTGCTCACTCTTTTGTTCTGCTGTTTCAGGAAGTCCATTGCATAGTGTATGCCTTTCAGCTCGCGGCCCTGGATCGGGAGATCGCGCGGAATGGTGGAACCACCAGCCAGTACAATTGCGTTGTATTCTCTCAGCAGATCATTGGTACTAACGTTTACGCCTACATTGGCATTGCATTGAAATACCACTCCTTCTTCTTCCATCAGTTTCACACGGCGTTCCACTACCCATTTTTCCAGTTTGAAATCCGGGATACCGTAGCGTAAAAGTCCGCCTGGTGCATCGTCGCGTTCAAATACAGTCACAGTATGACCTGCATAGTTCAGCTGGGCTGCTGCGGCCAGGCCGGCCGGACCGGAGCCAATCACCGCTACTTTTTTGCCCGTACGTATCCGGGGTGCTTTTGCCTGTACCAGGCCTTTATCGAAAGCGATTTCAATAATATGCTTTTCTATTTCCTCGATAGCTACCGGTGGCTGGTTAATGCCCAGTACACAGGCGCTTTCGCAGGGAGCCGGACAAATACGGCCGGTAAATTCCGGGAAGTTATTGGTAGAGGACAATATATCATACGCTTCTTTCCAATCCTGGCGGTATACGGCATCGTTAAATTCCGGTATTACGTTACCCAGCGGGCATCCGCTGTGGCAGAAAGGCACACCGCAGTTCATACAGCGGGCGGCCTGCTGATTCAGTTTATTATCCGGGAATCGTTCTACAAATTCATTATAGTGACTAACCCTTTCCCGGGGATCCGCTTTCCCGGGCTGCTCGCGTGTAAATTCCAGGAATCCTGTAGGTTTACCCATAATTTTCCTCCACAAGTCCCTTACCTGCAAGGGATATTTTGATGATGAATGTTAATTGTTCAATCAGTGACCTACTTTCTGGCCCTGTATTTTAGCTGATTTCAACGCAGCCTTGTATTCTTTCGGGAATACTTTCACGAAATGACGCAGTTGGTTTTCCCAGTCTTTCAGGATAAACTTCGCAACTGTACTGTTCGTGTAGGCATGATGTTTAGTAATCAGGTCCTGCAGCTGTGCTACGTCTTCCTGGTCCAGCGGATCCAGGTCGATCATATCCCTGTTGCAGTGGTTGGCAAAAGTGCCTTTCACATCGTACACATAAGCGATACCACCGCTCATACCTGCTCCGAAGTTGCGGCCGGTTTCACCCAGGATCACTGCTTTACCACCGGTCATGTATTCGCATCCGTGATCACCTACTCCTTCTACTACTACGGTAGCACCGGAGTTACGGACACCAAAACGTTCTCCTGCCTTACCGCGGATGAAAGCTTCGCCGGAGGTGGCTCCATAGAAACAAACGTTACCCGCAATGATATTTTCTTCTGCCTTAAAACCAGCTTCTCCGTGTGGATAAAGGATCAGCTTGGAGCCAGACAGCCCTTTACCGAAATAGTCATTGGCTTCACCTTCCAGTTCCAGTGTTAACCCTTTAGTGGTAAAGGCGCCGAAGCTCTGGCCTGCAGATCCGATGAATTTGAAATGCAGGGTATCTTCCGGTAATCCTTCGCTTTTGTAGCGTTTGGATATTTCGTTAGACAAGATGGTACCAATAGTACGATCTGTATTTTTTACAGGGAACTGCTGGTATACCCTGGCTTTCTTTTCCAGTGCGGGCTGTGCAGCCTTCAGCAGTTGCCAGTCGATCACTTCGCTGATGCCGTGATCCTGTTCTTCCTGTTTGTACAGGCCGGTTTCGGCAGAAGCTTCTTCTTTATATAAGATCGGTGACAGATCCAGTTTTTGTGTTTTCCAGTTGGTGATATTATCACGCATCTGGAGGCATTCTACCTGGCCTACCATTTCATTGATGGTACGGAAGCCCAGGTCGGCCATGATTTCGCGGAGTTCTTCCACGAGATAGGTGAACAGGTTTACCACGTGTTGCGGATCGCCGTTGAAGCGTTTACGCAGTTCCGGATCCTGGGTGGCAACACCAACAGGACAGGTGTTCACATGGCATTTACGCATCATGATACAGCCTTCTACCACGAGGGCAGCGGTGGCAACACCCCATTCTTCGGCACCTAATAAAGTAGCGATGGCAATGTCGCGGCCGGTTTTCAGCTGACCATCTGTTTGCAGTACTACCCTGCTGCGGAGTTTATTTTTTACCAGTGTCTGGTGGGATTCGGCCAAACCGAGTTCCCATGGTAAACCGGCATGTTTGATAGAGCTTACCGGAGATGCTCCTGTACCGCCGTCGAAGCCTGACACCAGTACCACATCCGCATGTGCTTTGGCAACACCGGCTGCGATAGTACCCACACCTGCTTTAGATACCAGCTTCACGCTGATACGGGCGGCACGGTTGGCGTTTTTCAGATCATAGATCAGCTGGGCCAGATCCTCAATAGAGTAAATGTCGTGGTGAGGTGGCGGAGAAATGAGGCCTACACCAGGTGTAGAGTGCCTTACTTTCGCGATCCAGTCGTCCACTTTATGGCCGGGCAACTGCCCGCCTTCGCCGGGTTTTGCACCCTGCGCCATTTTGATCTGTAATTCGTCGGCATTGGTCAGGTAGTAGCTGGTAACCCCGAAACGGGCACTGGCTACCTGTTTGATGGCAGAACGCATAGAGTCGCCGTTTTCCAGCAGCTCATAACGCAGTTCATCTTCCCCACCCTCACCGGTGTTGCTTTTTGCACCGATACGGTTCATAGCAATGGCCAGTGTGGAGTGTGCCTCGTGTGAAATAGATCCAAAGCTCATTGCACCGGTAGCGAAGCGCTTGAAGATGCTGGTGGCTGGTTCTACTTCATCAATAGAAATAGACGGACGATTCTTTTTGAAAGTAAACAGGCTACGTAAGGTGGCTGCTTTTTCGCTTTGATCGTTTACCGCTTTAGAATATTTTTTGAAGGCTGCATAGTCGCCCATACGGGTGGCCAGCTGCAAATAGTGAATAGTGGTTGGGTTAAAGAGGTGAAATTCTCCTTTACGTTTCCACTGGTATACGCCACCTTCTGTTAAACGTTGTACCGGTGTTTCTTTGCGACCGTAGCCCATCCAGTGTTTAGCCAGTGTTTCGCGGGCAATTTCATCCAGGCCCAGGCCCTGTATACGGGAAACGGCGCCGGTGAAATATTTATCAACAGTTGCCTGGTTGATACCCAGTATTTCGAAGATCTGCGCACCCTGGTATGATTGCAGGGTAGAGATCCCCATTTTGGAAAATACTTTCAGGAGGCCGTCGCAGATGGCTTTAATATAATTCTTCTTCAGTTTATCTACATCCAGCGTAGTGTCCAGCTTGCCGTTCAGCTTCATATCACGGATGGTGCTGAGTGCCAGGTACGGGTTGATGGCAGTTACGCCAAAGCCCAGCAGGCAGGCAAAGTGGTGAACTTCCCAAACATCGCCGGCTTCTACGATCAGTCCTACCTGACCACGGTAACCCTTGCGGATCAGGTGGTGGTGAACAGCGGAAGCTGCGAGGATAGAAGGAATAGCAGCATGTTCTGAATCGATAGCGCGGTCGGACAGGATGATTACTTCAAAGCCATCTTCCACTGCATCTACTGCATAGCGGCATAAGCGGGCCAGGCCCTTTTCGAGGGAGCCGGGTTTGCCGTCTGCCTTGAAGTAGGTGTGTAATGTTTTGGCCTGGAATAAGCCGGTATCAATACTGCGTATCTTTTCCAGTTCGTGGTTGTTGAGGATCGGGTGACGCAGCGCCAAACCGTGGCAGTGCAGCGGATCTTCATCCAGCAGGTTACCGTTGTTACCCACAAAGGTTGCGAGCGACATTACCAGTCTTTCCCTGATAGGGTCAATTGGCGGGTTGGTTACCTGTGCGAACAGTTGTTTAAAGTAGTTACACAGATGTTGTGGCTGGTTGCTCAGTACTGCCAGCGGGGTATCTGTACCCATAGAGCCAACAGGTTCCTTGCCATCAATAGCCATTGGGGCAATGATCTGATCCAGGTCTTCAGTGCTGTAACCGAATGAGCGCTGGTATTTAAAGATCTGGTCGTGTTCCAGGTGAGTAAAGGTTACCCTTGGTTCCGGCAGTTCTTCCAGGCGGATCTTGTATTTATTCAGCCATTCGCCATAGGGTTGCTGGGAGCAGATCTGTTGTTTCAGCTCTTCATCTCCTATGATGCGGCCCTGGTCCATGTCTACAATAAACATTTTACCAGGCTGCAGGCGGCCTTTTTCTTTGATATTTTTCGGATCAATCGGTAATACACCGGCTTCAGAAGCCATGATCACTCGATCGTCTTTGGTTACTACAAAACGGCTTGGACGTAACCCGTTACGGTCAAGGGTGGCGCCAATGATTTTACCGTCGGTAAAGGAAATGGAAGCAGGACCGTCCCATGGCTCCATGAGAGAAGCATGGTATTCGTAGAACGCTTTCTTTTCTTCACCCATATCTTCATTACCATCCCAGGCTTCCGGCACCAGCATCATCATTACATGCGGGAGGGAGCGGCCTGTCATGGTGAGCAGTTCAATCACATTATCCAGGCTGGCGGAGTCGGACTGGCCTTCTTCCACAATAGGGAGCAGCATCTCCATTTCTTCTTTTGTGAAGTATTTGGAAATAAAGTCCCTTTCGCCGGCGCGTAACCAGTTAAGGTTACCTTTCAGCGTGTTGATTTCACCATTGTGAGCGATATACCTGTACGGGTGAGCCAGTCTCCAGCTGGGGAAGGTATTGGTGGCAAACCTGGAGTGGATGAGCGCAAAGGCAGAAACCATTTTCTCATCGCTCAGGTCTGTATAATAATGACGCACCTGGTAGGTGGTTAGCTGACCTTTATATACAATTGTTTTATAAGAGAGGGAGGCAATGTAAAACAGTGACTTCTCTTTAGGAACTGTATTGCGAACAGTTTTGGAAACATAATTACGGAGCACAAATAATTTGCGCTCAAAAATTTCCGGATCGCTGATATGATAAGGGCAGGCAATAAATACCTGTTCAATTTCCGGTTCTACAGAAAGGGCAGATTCACCAATGCCATCCGGGCGTACCGGTACTTTACGGTAGCCAAGAATTTCCAGGCCCAGTTTCTCTGCGCTGCGTTGAAATATCTCACGACATTCTTCCCGCCAGCGTGGTTCTTTCGGAAAGAAGACCATGCCTACACCATATTTTCCAAATTCCGGTAAGGCGATGCCCAGTTTCAGGCACTCATCATACAGGAACTCATGGGGCGTTTGAAACAGTATCCCTGCACCATCTCCCGTGTTTTGCTCACAGCCGCAGGCTCCGCGGTGTTCCATGTTTTCCAGCATGGTTAAGGCATCACGAATAATATGGTGGGATTTACGACCCTTAATATGGGCTGTAAAACCTGTTCCGCAGGCATCATGTTCAAATTCCGGACGGTATAAACCTTGCGTTTGCTTCACTTCATCCATTTGGTTTAGATTTTTTGCTTTGGCACACCCTTCCCTTCTGACTTGCGCCGCGGGTGATGGTGTACGATATAATTCGGGAACGGTTTAAAGATACTAAAGGAATGCGGTATTTTTTATATAAACTTTTGTTAGACGGTTAAAATTTAGAAAAAAATAAAAAGATACCACGAATTGTTAGAACTTTTAAAAAAATGACCGCGTCCTCAGGATAAATTGAGCCGGTTTAATGGCTCAGGCTGACAGGCTTACCAGGTTCGCCAGAAGGATCCTTTTTGTGGTCAGGTACTTTTTTTTTCTTCTTATATTATATTTGGCTAATACCTCTGCCTATACCAGTTGTATGTTCCGGAAGCTGTTTACAGCCGTATCTTTATTGATATTTACCGGTCTCCTGGTTTCCGCGCAGGATCAGGCGGAGGCCCCGGCGCCTGTTTCACAGAAAAAAGTAAGCCTGGATAAAGCCGTTCCCTTTACAGCAGACAGCCAGCAGGCAAAAATTTCCGGCATTACCGTGCTCAGCGCGGTATGGGATACCGCCCGTATTGGGTTTTTACAAACCGGGTTGTTTAATAATAAGGTAGGAGCAGTACTCGGGAATTACCAGGTTAATGCTCCCGTATTGTTGTTGTTTAATAATAAGGCAGAAGCAGTACCGGATAAGGAATTAATGCGCCTTTATTAATCACGCCGGTGTTGTCAGCAGGAATCGGCCACCCTTCTCTCCCACGGCTGGAATTAGCCGCCATACTTCCTTCCCGCAGCTATGGTTCAAAAAGGAATTGCGCCTTACCATTCACCAGCCGCATACGCAGTGGTTCGCTGATGTGGCTTTCATTCTGCAACCTGTCGAGGGCTGTTACTATATAGGTGTATAGTTTTCCTTTAACATAGGTGAGGTCCCTGAACTCCGGATCAGACGATTGCTGCAGGATACCAATTATTTTCGTGGGGTCGCTTACGTTAATGGCTTCGTTTTGCTCAAACCGGTATAGCACGTATTGTTTGGTATGCCCGCTGGTATCGTCATCAGCCCAGTGTATCTCCAGTCCGAAGGGTCTTTCAAAGGCATCAATAAAATAAGGCGCCTCCGGAGTTTCTTTTGGCAGCCATTGCATAATAGGCCGCAGGGCGGGGTATTTATAAAGCCGGGTGCGCAGCGCATCTTCAATGCCGAGGGGGTTTCCACGGAAAGAGGCCGCACTGTAAAACATACTGCCCTGGATAGTGTTCAGGGTCCTTGCCTCTTCTATTTGCGCTGGTAATTCATTGGGGTTTTT
This sequence comes from Chitinophaga sp., assembly GCF_035564935.1. GTDB lineage: Bacteria > Bacteroidota > Bacteroidia > Chitinophagales > Chitinophagaceae > Chitinophaga. The sequence goes on from NZ_DATMTE010001100.1 coordinate 7,318, forward strand.
CCAGGCGGCATTGCTGCCTATACGGTATACACCGTGCCCGATATATACCTGCCGTCCGTAGCCATGCTGGCTCCACCAGTTCAGTAATATTTCATAGTCGGCCAGCCGGTGCCCGCGTTCCCAGTAGATCTGGGGGGTTACATAGTCAATCCAGCCGTTCTTCAGCCATTTCAGGATATCAGCAAACAGGTCGTCGTAGTTGGTTTGGCCACCTTTAGTATATGATCCTTCGGGGTCTTTGTCTTTGTTACGCCATACGCCAAAAGGGCTGACGCCAAATTTAACCCAGGGCTTTTCCGCTTTAATAGCAACGCTCAGCATTTTTATAATGGCGTCTGTATTCGCGCGGCGCCAGTCGTCCCGCAGCATATTATTGCCATATAGCCGGTAGGAGCTGTTATCCGGAAATTCTTTTCCGGGCACCCGGTAAGGGTAAAAATAGTCGTCGAAATGAACGGCGTCTATATCATAACGTTTTACCACATCACGGATCACCGCTGTTACATACTCGCGCACTTCAGGGATGCCGGGGTCAAAATATTTTTTATTGTCGTAGGTAACGAACCATTGTGGTTTCAGGCGGGTGATATGGTTAGGCGCCACGCTGCTGCGGCTGGTATTGAATACGGCCCTGTATGGGTTAAACCAGGCATGAAATTCCATACCACGTTTGTGGGTTTCTTCCACCATGAACTGTAAAGGATCATAGTAAGGATTAGGAGCCTGACCCTGCACGCCGGTGAGGTATTCCGACCAGGGTTCATAAGGGGAAGCATAAAAGGCATCTGTAGCCGGGCGCACCTGTACCACTACTGCATTCATACCATTCCGCTGCTGCTGGTTAAGTATTGCAATGAACTCCTGTTTTTGTTGTTCTGTACTTAACCCGCGCCTGGATGGCCAGTCAATATTTTCCACGGTGGCAATCCATACCGCTCTCAGTTCGCGTTTGGGAGGCAATTGTGCCCACGCCTGCTGCATTCCGATAATCAAAAATATTGCGCCTGCTATAAATTGCTTCAACATCAGCCTGACTTTTTTTTCCGTAAGATGCGAAAATAGCGAAAAGCAAGGCTGATTTGATACAAATATGTGATTCTTATGAAGATAGGGAGCTAATGTTGTTTTGTGTACAGCATGGAAAAGGTAGCCGGTGGTTATATCTTCCTTTTTGTATATTGGCTGTAGTCCGGCAAATTGGCCTCATACTCCTGGTGCATCAGGGGAGATGTGAGAAGAAAATCTGCTGATGCCCGGTTGCTGGCCATCGGGATATTCCACACCACGCCGAGGCGAAGCAGAGCTTTGATATCCGGGTCATGGGGCAATGCTTCCATGGGATCCCAGAAAAAAATGATCACATCCAGTTCCCCGGTGGCCACCAGGGCGCCAATTTGCTGGTCGCCGCCCAGGGGGCCGCTCAGGAGTTTTCTTACAGATACATCCAGCGCCTGTTCTATCAGCAGGCCGGTGGTACCGGTTGCATACAGTTCATGGCGGCTGAGTACCGTTTTGTTATAAGTGGCCCATTCTATCAGCTCCGCCTTTTTATGGTCGTGAGCAATCAGGGCTATTCTTTTGCGGGCTTTTAAAACTTTTGATGTTTGCATATATGATCACAAAAGTAATAAGTGACACGCAATAATGTTAGTGTTTATCGTTGGTATCCAGTGTGGCCAGATCCCGGTCGAAAATATAAAGACCGCCCTTGTCCTCTCCTATCAGTTTTAACTTATCCAGGATATGACGGGCAAGGCGTTCTTCTTCGATTTGCTCGGTAACATACCATTGCAGGAAATTATGTGTGGCATAATCCTTTTCGTTCAGGCACATATCTACCAGGTTATTGATTTCTTTGGAAACCAGTAGTTCGTGGCTGAATACATGCTCAAAAATGGCATGGATGTTTTTAAATTTCACGGTAGGCTGTTTTAAAGCAGGAACCAGGCCATGACCGCCTCTTTCGTTGATAAACTTCAGCAATTTCAGCATATGGGCCCTTTCCTCATCGGAATGCCGGTACAGGAACTGGGCCACGCCGTTATACCCCTGTACTTCTGCCCAGGAGGCCATGGCGAGGTAATACTGGGAGGAGGCTGCTTCCAGTTCTACCTGCTGGTTCAGTGCGTCATAAATTTTCGGCGAAAGTTCTTTTAATAACATAATGAAAAATTTGTATAATATGAAGAAGATCGAGGTGTGACGGGGATATCACTGGGAACTATATCCGGATCGTTAATTTCAATAGGCTACATTCAGATGCATCCCGGAAATCTGCCTGAAAAATGTTACCTTTGCATTAGTAAATTAGGATAAAATGATTAAAACAGGAAATCCAATCATCAGCATATATACGGAGATGACGCCAAACCCGGAAACCATGAAGTTTGTGGCTAACAAGCTCCTGTACCCCGGCAAAAGCATTGATTTCCCGGATGAAGCCAGTGCAAAACCGTCTCCTTTAGCCATAGAGCTGTTTAGCTTCCCTTTTATCAGGGGGGTATTTATCATGGCTAACTTTATTACGCTTACTAAAACCAGCGAAACTGACTGGAACGATATAATTCCCACCGTGAAAGCCTTCCTGAAAGAATACCTGGAAGACTCCCGCCCTGTTATCAATGAAGACGAGGTAGTAATTACCAAATCCTCTGCGAGTAATGAAGTAAGTGCAGACGATACAGACGTGGTAAAACGGATCAAGGAATTACTTGAAAACTATGTGAAACCGGCTGTTGAAATGGATGGCGGCGCCATTCAGTTCAAAGATTATGAAAATGGCACGGTTACACTGATGTTGCAAGGTTCCTGTTCAGGCTGCCCTTCTTCCATGATCACGCTGAAAGCCGGTATTGAAGGCATGATGAAGCGTATGATCCCTGAAGTGAAAGAAGTAGTGGCAGAAGCAGAATAAGCCATAGTTGAGTGAATGATAGTGTTAAACGAAAGCACAGTCTTTATGGCTGTGCTTTTTTTTAGCGTTTACCTGAGTCGTATACCAGATAATACAAGCAAACAGCCACAATGAGAAAATTATTACTGATCGTTACCGGCATGATCCTCGCCCTGCAACCGGTACAGGGGCAAAGAAAGCAACCGGCAGACAGTACATCCGCTATTATTACTTACGGCTTTAGCAGCAATGGGAAAGAGATTCCCGGCAATGGACTGCAATTGATCATCGACCGTCAGCGGGCACATATTGTTGCCGGCAGTGGTAAGCAAAAGGAACAGCAGTTCCTGGAACTACGGGAACAGGCTACTTTGCAGGTATTGAGCCTTCCCAACGGCGAAGTATATACGCTGAAAAAGCCCTTCGCGGAATATAGCAACCCTGAATTATTACCGGATACCGCCACCATACTGGGATATCCCTGTAAAAAAGCCAAATTGTTTATCCGGTCCAATACTATAGAAGTATGGTATACCAACGCACTGCCATTGAAGGGCACGCCGAATATTACTATTGCGCCCGGCCTGGGCCTGGTGCTTAAAATAGTGCGTAACGGCAACAGTGAAACCCTGGCAAAAAAAATTACCTGGGGCAAAGTGCCGGAAACTGCACTGGCCTGGCCATCGAATACAGGTACCATGGTAAATGATGCTGCGTATATGCGGCAGGTAATCGACAGCCGGTATACCACCCTGCCGGTATTTAACCAGGAACAGATCAGCTGGGGTAATAATACGCCCAATCCTTCCGGGGAACAGCTCAATCAAACCTATCATTTTGCTGGCGGCACAGTTATCCTCAAAAAAATAAATTTACCGGCAGCCAAAAAAGGGGTAACGCTTTTTGCGGAACTTATTCAATACTCCAATGGCGATGCATACGACAGAACCGGTTCCGTATTTATGATCCCGGCAGATAAAGCCACTTCTTTCCTGGACGGTCTTCAAAAGGGCGTAGAGGCGTTACCGTTATTCACTGCTAAAAACGGTAAACAATACCAGGGAATGGTAGCTACGGATAACTATTTGCCTGCACTGGAAGTATTGCGTTTCTTCACGCCATTCGGAGTACGGCAGTTTAATAACCAGGTAAAAATTGCCGGGTACAACTGGGCCGATTCGGTTATCTATAAACAGGATATCACTGAGCTCCATGGCCGTTTGCAGGGCGATGTATGGTTGGGTGTATACATTGGCAACTATGATAAAGGTGGTCATAAAGTAAGCCTGAGCCTTAAATATTATCCGGGTGATCCGGAAGATGAAAGCCGCCCGGCAGCCAACTGGATATACCCTGTTTTCAATACCACTAACCTGATGGAGATGGCCGGACAGGAGTATGCCACCCTCTTCGATAAAGACTCCCTCAAAG
>NZ_DATMTE010001101.1:0-18938 GCF_035564935.1 Chitinophaga sp.
CAACCCCAAGTTTATCTCCTATAGCGGCACATACACCGAACGCCTTCCATTCCACAAAGTCTTTTATCCGGTTCATAGCTCAAATTTATCAAATTCCGGCTGGAAAAACAAGGAAAATACCGCCGGCACGGCCATTCCCTGTACCGGGCCTGTGCTGCCTGGATTTTAAGGAACTGTTAAAGTACAGGAAGTTTATGCACAGTTGGCTATCTGTTAAGTATTTAATTTAAAAACTTGCTGATTTTAGTTAATTTTGCGAGCAATTTTTAACCGCTCTTAAATAATTTTTTTCCCATGGTGTTTGATATTGACATGATTAAAAAAGTGTATGCGGCACTCCCGGGTAAGGTGGAAGCTACCCGTAAAATGCTGGGTCGCCCGCTGACACTGGCTGAGAAGATTTTGTACGCACACTTGTATGCACCGACTACCACGCCCTACGAAAGAGGCAAATCCTACGTTGAATTTGCACCGGATCGCGTAGCTATGCAGGATGCAACCGCCCAGATGGCATTGCTCCAGTTTATGACCTGCGGTCGCGATAAAGTTGCGGTTCCCTCTACTGTTCACTGTGATCACCTCATTCAGGCAAAAGTAGGCGCTACAGAAGATCTGGCCACTGCTATTGACACCAATAAAGAAGTTTACGATTTCCTTTCCTCAATTTCTGATAAATACGGCATCGGTTTCTGGAAACCAGGCGCTGGTATCATTCACCAGGTAGTACTGGAAAACTATGCGTTTCCCGGTGGTATGATGATCGGTACCGACTCCCACACCCCTAATGCCGGCGGTTTAGGCATGGTGGCTATTGGTGTTGGCGGCGCCGATGCAGTAGACGTAATGGCCGGTTTACCCTGGGAGCTGAAAATGCCGAAACTGATCGGTGTGAAACTGACAGGTAAAATGAGCGGCTGGACTTCCGCCAAGGATATTATCCTCAGAGTGGCAGGTATTCTCACCGTAAAAGGTGGCACCGGCGCTATTGTGGAATACTTCGGCGAAGGTGCAGACAGCTTCAGCGCTACCGGTAAGGCAACCATCTGTAACATGGGTGCTGAAATCGGCGCTACCTGCTCCCTCTTTGCATACGACACCAAAATGGCGGAATACCTGAAAATCACCGGCCGTACAGAAGTGGCTGCCCTGGCTGATGAAGTAAGGGACCATCTCCGTCCGGATGCAGACGTATACGCTGATCCTGCCAAATACTACGACCAGGTGATCGAGATCAACCTCGACGAACTGGAACCCTATGTAAACGGTCCGTTCACACCGGATCTGGCATGGCCTATCTCCAAATTTGCACAGGCAGTAAAAGAAAACAACTGGCCTGAAAAACTGGAAGTAGCCCTCATCGGTTCCTGCACCAACTCTTCCTACGAAGACATTTCCCGCTCTGCGTCCCTGGCTCAACAGGCTATCGACAAACAACTGGAAATGAAATCTGAATATACTATCACTCCCGGCTCAGAACTGGTACGTTATACCATCGAAAGAGACGGTTTACTGAATACCTTCAACCAGGTAGGCGGTGTGGTACTGGCAAATGCCTGCGGTCCGTGTATCGGTCAGTGGGCCCGTCATATCGACGATCCCAGCCGTAAGAACTCTATCATCACTTCCTTCAACCGTAACTTCGCGAAAAGAAATGATGGTAACGCTTCTACCCACGCATTTGTAGCTTCCCCTGAAATTGTAACCGCACTGGCCATTGCAGGTGATCTTACCTTCAACCCGCTCACCGATAAGCTGAAAAACAAAAACGGCGAGGAAGTAATGCTGGATGAACCGGTAGGCTATGAACTGCCTCCGAAAGGCTTTGCAGTGGAAGATGCCGGCTACCAGGCCCCTGCAGTTGACGGTAGCGGCGTTCAGGTGAAAGTATCTCCTACCTCCGACCGTTTACAACTCCTGGAACCATTTGCTGCATGGGAAGGCACCGATCTGAAAGGATTGAAACTCCTCATCAAGGCAAAAGGTAAATGTACTACGGATCATATCTCCATGGCTGGTCCATGGCTGAAATACCGCGGTCACCTGGATAACATCTCCAATAACATGCTTATTGGCGCCATCAACGCATTCAACGATAAAAGCGATACCGTTAAGAACTCCATCACCGGCCAGTACGGCGCCGTACCGGCTACCATGCGCGACTACAAAGCACACGGCTTTGGCGCAGTAGTAGTAGGTGATGAAAACTATGGTGAAGGCTCCAGCCGCGAACACGCTGCCATGGAACCCCGCCACCTCGGCGTTCGTGCCATCCTGGTGAAATCTTTCGCCCGTATCCACGAAACCAACCTGAAAAAACAAGGTATGCTGGGTCTGACCTTCGCTAACAAAGAAGATTATGACCTGATCCAGGAAGATGATACCATCGATATCCTTGGCCTCACTACCTTCGCTCCGGGTAAACAACTCACCGTTGTGCTTCATCACAAAGATGGCAGCACCAATGAGTTCCCTGTAAACCACACGTACAACGAACAACAGATCGGGTGGTTTAAAGCCGGTGGCGCCCTGAACGTGATCCGTGCAGAAGCTGCCAAAAAAGCTTAATCCAAAGCTTTCACATACCAGGAACGGGCAGGAATTTTTTTCTGCCCGTTTCCTTTTACAGCCACCCAAAAAGTACCATATGCAATTAAGTGCCATCTGGTCCTCCCTTCATCCAAACACGGGTGCAACACTGGTAAACAGCTCCTATCCGGCATTGCAGGAAGCGTATCAGCCGCCCGGACCAACATCCAGGCAGAATTGAACACTTTATAACCAGAAGATATGAATCGAATTGTTGTTTATTGCGGTTCCAGCGCCGGCCATGACGCCGTTTACATGGAACAGGCCACCCGGCTGGGTGCAGCGCTTGCACAGCGCGGCCTCACGCTGGTATATGGCGGTGCAAAAGTAGGACTCATGGGCGCAGTAGCCGATGGCGCCTTAAATGCCGGCGGAAAAGTTATTGGCGTGCTGCCGCATTTCCTGCAGCAGAAAGAGTTGGCCCATAACGGCCTTACAGAGCTGATCCTGGTAGATACCATGCACGAACGCAAAACCAAAATGAATGAATTATGCGATGGGGCTATTGCATTGCCTGGAGGTTTCGGCACTATGGAGGAACTGTTTGAAATGCTTACCTGGGGACAACTGGGCCTTCATAAAAAACCCATTGGCCTGCTTAATGTAAACGGCTTCTACGACGCCCTTTCAGCCCTTTCACAAAATATGTTTGAAAAAGGTTTCCTCTCAGCGGAAAACCGCGATATGCTGTTATGCAGTAATGATATCAGCGACCTGTTATCGCAAATGGAACAATACCAGCCGCCCGCCAGGTCGAAATGGATTTCACCGGCGCAAAGCTAGATCGTTTTGGTTTTCCACAACGGCTTCTGCAGGGTGAAACGGCGCACCAGGCTCACCCTGAAGTTGCCGGTACCAAAGGTCTGGTAAGTATGCGGGATAGACATGCCGCTGCGGGTGTTCATGCCCACATAGTGGATACCCGCAAAATAACGGCTGGAGTTATACCCCAGTGAGGCGCGCACGGTGTTGCTGAATTGCAGCCCTACCTTGCGGCTCACATCCCCGTTTTCCAGGAACAGGGAAGTGATGTTTCCTCCTAATCCGCCGGTAACCGATAACGACAAAAAGAAATGTTCCTTCAGTACAAATGTATAGGCATAGCCTACATTGGCTGCCACGGAGTAAATACCGGTCTTATAATAGTGCTCATCCCGCAAAAAGGCGGTATCCGCCATATTGGTGGGGATAAGGGAAGAATCGCCCTTAATACCTGCCAGGAACATTTCCCCGCCTACGATCAGTGAACCGGCGCTTTTCTTCTGGTATTCATTCTGCAGGTTGGGGGCACGGTAAGAAAAACGTTTATCATTAAAAATATACCCCACGTTCAGCCCGAAATCGATATTCCTGATATCCGGTCGCCGTGGATAAGGGTTTTGAGCAGTATATGCTTTGCCAAATACTTCTTCCGGGTTGGCTACGTAGTAGCCCTTATAATACTGCCCGTAAAAGTCTACCACAATTTTGCGGAGGTACACATGCGATTGCAGGTCGAGGTATTTGGTTTTGCCGTACCTGTCGTTGCTGTTAATAAACGGCAGGTTAAACCCGATGTTAAGGCCCACGAAGCGGTAGTTGGCGCCAAATCCAACGTTAAATGGGGTATTGGGCCGGTACAGGATATCGGTTTTTGTTTTCCGGTCCATGATATCGTACTTGGTGTACTTACGTGAGCCGTACAGCCGGAAGGTGATATCTTCCGTATGATCTTCGATATACGCGGTATCATTTTCTGTTTTCAGCCATTTCAGGAATCTTCCCTGCGCCTTTGCCTGCGCGGATCCCAATCCCAATATTACCAGCCATGCTAAAATTCGTAGGTTCATAAACGTTGTAGGTTATAACAATGTTGTTGATCAGGGAAGCTCTATTACTTCCAGTTGTTGAATATTACCAGCCTCCAGTTGAAAACGCAGCAGCGTTTTTACCTTATGCCATCCTTGTTGTCCGCATGCTCCGGGATTCATATGTAACAAATGAAGTGCCGCGTCCGGCATTACCTTCAGGATGTGGGAATGCCCGCAGATAAAGAGTTTGGGAGGATGCTGTTTCAGCTGCTCTTTCACACCGGGGGCATATTTCCCCGGGTACCCGCCAATATGTGTCATCATAACCTCTACTCCTTCCAGGTTGAAACGCAGGATTTCGGGATAACGGATACGGATATCCGCCCCATCTATATTGCCAAAAACAGCCCGGAATGGCTTGAAATCTTCCAGTTTATCGGCTAATTCCACATTGCCGATATCCCCGGCATGCCATATTTCATCCACTTCTTCAAAATATTTGAATACCTGCGGATGCAAATAGCTATGGGTATCCGACATCAGTCCTATCTTTTTCAACGGAAAATTGTATTAATATTTATATTTTGGCAGTCTATGTTAACACAAGAAATCCCTCATATCACCGCCTGTTTGCTTATTTGCTGTCCCGACCGGCCAGGCATTGTGGCCGGCGTTTCGCAGTTCCTGTACCTGTTGGGTGCAAATATACTGGATGCAAGTCAACACAGTACCGATCCCAGGGAAGGATTATTTTTCATGCGCATGGAATTTCAGGTGGCCAACCTCAACAAAGCGGCGCTGGAAGCAGCCTTCCGGGAGCAGGTAGCTATTCCCCGGCAAATGGAATGGAAAATAGATTACAACGATCGCCGTAAGCGTATGGCTATCATGGTATCGGCATATGATCATTGTTTGCTGGAATTATTATGGAGATGGAAAAGCGGTGAGCTGCCGGTAGATATCCCGGTCGTGATCTCGAATCACACCTCCCTGGAAAAAGAATGCACCAGCCTGGGCATCCCCTTTCATTATCTTCCTGTGAGCAATGCCACCAAAGAACTGCAGGAACGCGTTGCCATACGGCTGCTGGAGGAACATAGCGTTGACTTCACCGTACTGGCCAGGTATATGCAGATCCTGTCGCCACAGTTTGTAAGCCGGTATCCCCAGCGGATCATCAATATCCATCACTCTTTCCTGCCCGCTTTTGCCGGTGCAAGGCCCTACCTCAACGCCTATACGAGGGGTGTAAAGCTCATTGGCGCTACCGCCCACTACGTTACCAACGAACTGGATGAAGGTCCCATCATTGAACAGGACGTGGCCCGGGTAAGCCATAAACATACCGTGGAAGACCTGGTAATGCTTGGCCGCGATATTGAACGGCAGGTGCTCACCCGCGCAGTAAAGGCGCATGTCGATAACCGGGTGATCCTTCACGGGAACAAAACCATCGTATTCTGATCCCGTCGGGGAATTTTTCGTTAACTTGAAGGTATGCTACAAACTGCCTTATATCAGTATCTCCGCAAGGAGTGCGATACCGTAACAGCTGCATACCATACCCTGCGGGAGGCGCCCGGCGATGCCGACGCTATTCACGCCATGCGGGTAAGCGTAAAAAAACTGCGCGCATTCTTTTCGCTGGCCAAACAACTGCCGGACTACTCATTCGGAGCCGGCAAACACCTTCGCACCGCCAGGCTGATACAGTCTGTAGGCGGCGCCTCCAGGGATACGCATCTCCAGGAGAAAAACCTGCGCAGCTACGAAAAAAAAGTGTCATGGCGCTTTTCATTTGCGCACCTGTTGCTGCAAAACAAAGCTGCCACCGCCAGTGAAATGCTCCAGGCCACCGTGAAATTTTCCTCCCTGAAAAAGTTAAATACCCTGCCGGAAAGATTTAAGGAAGCAATGGCGGATACAGACACCAAAGCCGCTACCGCCGCACTGATCAGCTACCTGCAGGAGCAACATAAAAAGATCACCATACCCGCCAGCAGGGCCCATCATTCAGTATGGCACGAAGTACGGAAAGAAGTAAAAACGCTATACTACCAGCTGAGCATACTGGAACAGGTGCTCCCTGCGGTGTTCACAGAAAACCTGGCCACCCCTACCCGCAAAGCAGGAGAGCTGCTGGGGCAATGGCATGATACCAGCGAATTATTATTGTTTGTAAAAGCAACGGTAGCCCAGCTGAAGAAAGAAAAAACCACGCTGCCCGTAAATGCACAACAACTGGTACAGCTGCTGCAAATGGATATGAAGGAACAACTGGCACAATGCGCCTGGCAGGTGAAGGCACTGAAAGCGGTGAGCGGCTTTTAGCGCACTGCTGGTAAAGTGAACGGCTACACGTTAAAATGCTTCTTCCCCGCTATACGCCATCACTATCTCAAAAATCAGGGCTGCGGCCAGTTTTGCCGTACGATTATCTATATCCAGCGAAGGATTTAACTCTGCAATATCGGCCCCCGCCACTTTCCCGCTCTGCAATATTTTACGGAAACACTGAAGGAACAATCCTCCCGGCAGGATGCCATTATAAGCGGTGGCGCTTACTCCCGGTGCAAACGGCGCCGCAAATACATCCAGGCAGGTAGTTAAATACACTTTATCCACCTGGCTGAGAAAATGTTGTATGGCGGCAAACAGCGTGTCTTTATCCTGTAAATGAAAAGCATCGGCGCTTACATAGGTCGCTTCTTCTTCCCCGGCGGTATTAAACAACTGGCGGGTGTTGCCATTCTTTTGTATTCCGAGGGCCAGGTAATGAAAAGGAGTACCGGCCTGTTTGGCATCTTGCGCCAGTTGCCAGAAACCGGTGCCGGAGCTGGCGCCTTCCGGTCCGGGTACACGGATATCAAAATGCGCATCAAAATTAATAAACCCTGTTTGCTGCTTACCGGCATACCGGGCAATACCACTGGCATGCCCATACGTAATTTCATGACCACCGCCCAGCAATAGCGGCAGGTATCCGGCAGTGAGAATGGCATTCACCGCTTCGCTCAGCACCAGTTGCGCGTTTTCCAGCTCACCGTTGGTACAAAGAATATCCCCTGCGTCCAGCAGCACCGTTTGTGCGTTAAAGTGAACCGGGAAATTGGCAATGGCCTTACGCAATGCAGCAGGTCCTTCAGCGGCGCCCGTGCGGCCTTTGTTACGGCGCACGCCTTCATCGCAGGCAAAGCCCAGTAATACAATCCCTTTTTGTCCGGGCGTCAGTACCGGCAGCGGCGCCTGCAGCAGGTCCGTTACCGTAATCACCTGGTGCCAGCGCAGCAGGTCGGGGTCCGTACCATCGGTACGTCCGCTCCAGGAGGCAGCAGTAGCGGGCAGGTAGTTTTCTTTTGTTATCATACTACAATTCCTTTCTTCCATACCAGGGAGGGCTTCATTTTGCCCTGGTAATAAAGTATATCACGGTAATCGGCGGTGGGATATGCCTGCATGTCTGCCGCATAACCTGGCAGCAATTGGCCGGCATCTTTCAGTTGCAGCGCGGGCGCTGCCCTTACGGTCATTGCGGCCAGCACTTCTGCGGTCGATAATTTTTCCGCAGCGCTCATTACAGCAGCCTGTAACAACAGGTCGCCCATAGGCGCCGATCCCGGGTTCCAGTCGCTCGCAATGGCCACGCATGCACCTGCATTCAACAACTTGCGTGCGGGTGCGTATGCCATTCCGAGTCCCAGTGAAGCACCCGGCAAAACTACTGCAACCGTACCAGAATTTGCAAGCAAAGCGATTTCTTTTTCACTGCTGGCTTCCAGGTGATCGGCAGACAATGCGCCGGTGTTCACCGCTACTTCAGCGCCGCCGGCGCTGAACTGATCGGCATGTACAGTAGCTGCAAACCCCTGCTGCATGGCCTGTTGCAGGAAACCGGTAGCAGCCTTTGCAGAAAACGCGGTTTCTTCTATGAAAATATCCACCCTGTTGCTTAACTGCTCCTGTTGTATTACCGGCAGCAGCTCAGTTAAGATCCATTGCAGGTAATCATCTTCACTGCCTTCGTAATCACGCGGCTTCATGTGCGCCGCCAGGCAGGTAGGGATCAGCGTGGCCGGCGTATGTAACGCCGCCTGTTGTATGGCGCGCAGCATTTTTAATTCCCCTTCCAGGTTCAGGCCGTAACCACTTTTCACTTCCATCGTAGTTACCCCTTCCGCCAGGTGGCGGTTGGCGCGGGCCACGGTATTTTCGGTCAGGGTAACGAGATCGGCTATACGTGTTTTGGTAACAGAATCCCATATACCGCCGCCTGCACGGGCTATTTCCAGGTAACTTTTACCGGCAATGCGCATGGCATAGTCGCGGTTACGGGTACCGTCGTAACAAATGTGCGTATGACAATCAATAAACCCCGGCATTAAAACCAATGGAGTATCCTGGAAAGCAATTTCGCTGTCGGGGTATTTCTGCAACAGCGATTTATAATCCGCTATGGCCACTATCTCACCGTTTTCCACTACTACCCCTCCTTTCTCTGTCACGGCTAACTGTTCATCATGCAGGGCGCCTTTGAGTGGAAGGCCCGTCATTGGCAGGATCTGGGCAAAAGGTCCGATTAATGTTTTCATGGGCAATTGATTAAAAGGGCTGTACGCGGATTTTGTCTGACTCAGGATTTAGATGATTTCGCTGATTACGCTGATTTATTTTTTTTAATAGTTAAGGGAGATAAAAGCGAATTTATCCACTCTGTTTCCATTCAAATTCCAAAATAAAAATCAGCGTAATCAGCGAAATCATCTAAATCCTGAGTCAGACAAAATCTGCGCCACCAGGTTAAATGCTGATATTAAATTTTTCTCCCCATTCCTGTGCTTTTTCATAACCCGCGTCTGCATGGCGGAAAATGCCCAGTGCAGGATCATTGAAAAGCACGCGGCGTAAGCATTCTGCCGCACGGTCGGTACCATCTGCCAGCACTACCATGCCGGCATGCTGGGAATAGCCCATGCCCACGCCACCGCCGTGATGGAATGATACCCAAGTAGCGCCGCCGCCGGTATTGGCCATCAGGTTCAGCAGGGTCCAGTCGCTTACTGCATCGGAGCCGTCTTTCATGGATTCCGTTTCCCGGTTGGGAGATGCCACGGAGCCACAATCGAGGTGATCACGGCCAATTACGATCGGCGCTTTCACTTTTCCTGTTCTCACCAGTTCATTAAAAATAAGACCGGCTTTCTCGCGTTCGCCCAGTCCCAGCCAGCAGATGCGTGCAGGCAGTCCCTGGAAGGCTACTTTTTCCTGTGCCTGTTTCAGCCAGTTGATCAGGTGGGTATTTTCCGGGAAGGCCTCCATCAGTGCGCGGTCTGTGGTGTAAATATCTTCCGGGTCGCCGGAAAGGGCTACCCAGCGGAAGGGTCCTTTCCCTTCGCAGAACAGCGGGCGGATATATGCAGGCGTAAAGCCGGGGAAGTTGAAGGCATTGGGTTCTCCGCCTTCGCGTGCAAATTCGCGGAGGTTGTTGCCGTAGTCGAAAGTGATAGCGCCTTTCTGCTGCAATTGCAACATAAAGCCTACGTGGCGCGCCATGCTTTTGAGCGACAGCTCCCTGTATTTTACCGCATCGCTCTTGCGTAGTTCCAGTGCAGCTTCCAGGGTGAGGCCATTGGGGATATACCCGTTCAGCGGATCATGTGCGGAGGTTTGATCCGTGAGGATGTCCGGTATGAGATTATCTTTCAGCATTCTTTCCAGCATATCGCCGGCATCGCTTACCAGGCCGATAGATAAGGCTTCTCCTTTAGCCTGTGCTGCTTTCGCCCATTGAATGGCTTCTTCGTAGGAGTAAGTCATCCGGTCGATGTAGCGGGTATCCAGTCTTTTCTGGATGCGTGTGGGATCTATATCAGCGCCTATGAACACGGCGCCCGCCATAGTGGCCGCCAGTGGCTGTGCGCCGCCCATACCGCCAATGCCGGCGGTTACCAGCAGTTTACCCGCCAGGTTACCGTTGAAATGCTGGCGACCGCATTCCATAAACGTTTCATAGGTTCCCTGCAGGATGCCTTGTGTACCGATATAGATCCAGCTACCGGCTGTCATTTGCCCGTACATCATGAGTCCCCTGGACCGCAGTTCGTTGAAATGCTCCCAGGTAGCCCATTTTGGCACCAGGTTACTATTGGCCAGCATTACTCTTGGCGCCTGCGGATGTGTGCGTACAATACCTACAGGTTTACCGGATTGTACCAGCAGGGAATGCTCGTCGTCCAGTGTTAGTAATATGTCGATGATCTTCTGTAAAGATTCGCGGTTACGCGCTGCCTGCCCGATGCCGCCGTACACCACCAGCTCATCCGGGTTTTCGGCTACTTCTGCATCAAGGTTATTGAGCAGCATGCGCAGGGGCGCTTCGGTTTGCCATGATCTGGCGTGCAGCTGTGCACCACGCGGCGCTTTATAATGCGGGTGAGCTGCATATGTTTTAATAAAGTCCAAACTGGTCATTATAAAGTCCGTTTAAGTTAAGGTGATGATTAGCGGCCGCTTCATTGGCGGTGCGTACCAGCGATTGATCGGTAATAATATGATGCAAAGCGGCAATATCGTAAGAGAAGATGCGGTCTTTATCTGCAAAGGCCACATGCTTACGGGTGTATTGATGCACGGCTTCCAGCACCGGGCCGGATTTCAGCGGCCGGCGGAAATCCACTGCCTGTGCGGCATACAGCAGTTCAATGGCAAGGATGTATTCCAGGTTGCTGATCACCTGGTTTAATTTGCGTCCGCTGATGGAGCCCATGGATACGTGGTCTTCCTGGCCAAGGGAAGTAGGCACACTGTCGGCGCTGGCGGGAAAACACAGGGTTTTATTTTCTGTTACCAGGGCAGCGGTGGTATACTGTGGTATCATGAAACCGGAGTTAAGGCCGGCGTCCTGTATCAGTAATTTCGGCAGCCCGTATCTTCCTTCAATCATCATATAACAACGCCTGTCTGAAATATTGCCCAGTTCCGCGGCGGCCACAGTAGCGTAATCCAGGGGTAATGCCATCGGCTGCCCGTGGAAGTTGCCACCGCTGATGGTATCTTCTGCACTGAAAATGATGGGATTGTCCGTAACGGCATTCAGCTCTATGGTAGTAAGTTCACGCAGGTGCTGCCATGCGGTACGCGATGCGCCATGTACCTGTGGCATACAGCGCAGGGAATAAGGGTCCTGCACACGGCCGCAGTCCACATGCGACGACATGATCTCCGAATGATCCAGCATCGTTTTCAAACGGTGCGCTACCAGCTGGTTGCCGGGGTATGGCCGGATCACATGCAAGCGCGGATCAAAAGGTTTGGCGGTACCCATCAGTCCTTCCAGTGATAAGGCGCCGATGATATCCGCCGCTTCCAGCGCGTTATGCAGCCGTTGCACGGCTTTCACGGCAAACGACAGGATGAACTGCGTGCCGTTGATGAGCGCCAGGCCTTCTTTAGGGCCCAGTACTACCGGGTGTATACCTTCCTGTTGCATCATGGCAGCCGTATCCGTTTTCGCACCGCGGTATATCACCTGTCCCAGCCCTATCAGCGGCAGGAAGAGATGCGATAACGGCGCCAGGTCGCCGGAAGCGCCTACAGAGCCCTTTTCAGGCACCAGCGGCGTGATGCCGTGCTCAATATGCCAGATGATCCTTTCAAGGGTAGACAATGCTACGCCTGAGTAACCCTGGGCCAGCGCCTGTACTTTAGTGATGAGCATAATACGGGCAATTTCTTCCGGGATATTTTCTCCTACGCCTACACTATGACTTTGCAGGATATTGTATTGCAGCGCGCGGGTATCTTCCTCTGAGATCTTGGTATCGCAAAGGGGCCCAAAGCCGGTGTTGATACCATATACCGTGGTATGC
The DNA here is from genome assembly GCF_035564935.1 of Chitinophaga sp. Taxonomy (GTDB): domain Bacteria; phylum Bacteroidota; class Bacteroidia; order Chitinophagales; family Chitinophagaceae; genus Chitinophaga. The sequence continues at coordinate 12,242 of NZ_DATMTE010001101.1, forward strand.
TGCGCCACGATGGTTTGTACATAGCCGAAGCTGGTTTGTACACGCGTAATCACTTCCGGTACCAGTATGCCTTTCACCCTGCCGGCGGCAATATCAATGGCGCTGGCAACAGTGAGCTGGTCGATACCGTACTTAAAAATATCACTCATGTCGTTCGATTTTTCTGGTGTATGATGTGTTATAATTGTTGCCTGATCCTTTCTGACAAAGGCTTTTGCTGTACTGATTGTTCAATCTGTGCGATGGCGGTAAGTAGCTGCTGGCTTTGTTTATTTTCCGTTACCAATGCTTCCATAGCTGTAGTAATGGCTTCCCACACGGGTTGTATCTGTTGCAGGAGTTCTTCCCCTTTTTTGGAGAAGGCCACCAGTTGCCTGCGCCCATCTTCCTTGCAGGGTGTTGTTTTGAGGAGTCCTTTCTTTTTCAGGTTGGTTACCATCTGGCTTACTGCGGAGTGGGATATTTCCAGTTGCCCGGCAATATCTATCATAGGTACCGGCTGCTGTTTCGATAAAAGGTAAAACACCGGGAACCAGCTGGCGTCGAAGGGAATGCCCGCCTGTTCATATACTTTGTTCACTTCCATAAGGAAGTATTCGCTCAGCCGGCGCAGGCGGCTGCCAAAAACAAGGTAGCCAAGTGATGGATAGAATGACATATAGAAGGTTGACGTTAAATTATATAAGCACTTATACAATATTACGAAAGAAATACGAATAATAGCGTTGCCAGGCAGGAATTGTTGTTCACTGCTATCTGCCCGCAACAATACTATCCGTACTGCCGGTTACTTTTTTACCGCCTGTTTCTTCTTCGTATCAAACCAGAGGGGGGAATCGTCTGTTACATCACCGTTGTAATTGATAAAGAGCTCTTCTCCTTTTTTAATTTCACGGCGGGTGATGATACTCATAGTTTCTTCCTTAAAATCCATCTCATACTCACAATTGGGATCGTAATCGTGGTTATAGATAGAACAAAAACCCAGCGCCACGCAGGAGCGGGTTTCCTTTGCGCCCCAGAGAAAGATGTAATTATGGAGTCTTGTTTTATCCACAATCTCGGTATCGTCGTAAGTAAGAACAAGCACAGGTGAAGTTTCTATCCTTGTTCCGGCAGGGATCCTTTCTTTGGTATAAACTCCCCGGCCCTTTCCTTTCGACTTATCAATGTACAAATACGGCTTTATCATAGCGCAATTTCAAAATAAAAGAAGACGTAAAGTAAAGTTAAAGCAGGAAGTTATCAAAATCATGTTTAAAAAATTTAGGTTTGCCGCCCGGAAAATATTTTTTTTGCCTTTCATTAACCGCTGTATATGATCAATTATAACCCGAAGGACTGGTTTACATTCATTTTCCGTATTCATAAAGCGGATACGGTAAGGAAGCTGTTTCCCATGTTTATTGCACTCTCCATTTATTCTGCTATCGTTGCCTGGCTGGAGCTGGAGGTATGGAAGCTGTCTGAAAAGAGTGAGTTAAAGAATATAACGCTGATGTATGGCCTGCTGGGGTTCGTGATCTCCCTGTTACTGGTATTCCGTACCAACACCGCGTACGACCGCTGGTGGGAAGGCCGCCGGTTATGGGGCTCCCTGGTGAACAGCAGCCGCAACCTGGCTATTAAGATCCAGGCCATGCTGCCGGCGGAAAACAGGGCCGACAGGGAGTTCTTTAAAGTAATGATCCCGAATTTCGCCTACAGCCTGAAAAACCATCTCCGTAAAACTTATATACATGCCGAGATGGAAGCCATCCCGGGGCAGGAACCCCTGCATACAGATATCAGCAAACATGTACCTAACCAGTTGTCGCAGCTCATTGTTTCCAAAACGATGGACCTGTACCGCAACGGGCAGCTAACCGGCGATCAGCTGATCCTGCTGAACACGGAGCTGCAGTCCTTTGCCGACATATGCGGCGGCTGCGAGCGGATCAGGAACACTCCTATCCCTTTCTCCTACAGCGTGTTTATCAAGAAATTCATCTTCTTCTATGTAATGTCCATGCCCTTTGGATATGTATTCAGCCTGGGTTATCTCATCATACCCATGATTGTATTCGTATTCTTTGTACTGGCAAGCCTGGAGCTCATTGCAGAAGAAATTGAAGATCCTTTCGGCAACGACGCCAACGATCTGCCGCTGGATAACATTTGCGGCAACATCCGCCTGCATGTGGCAGAATTATTATAACGGCTGCCCGGCAGCGTGCCTATTTTAACTTATTTTCGCAGATAGAGGCAATTGTACATGGAAAATGAAGCTTTACTGGAAAAATTCCAGACACTGACAAATGAGAAAAGTTACCGCGAATTGTCAGTTTACCTGGATGACCAGCTGATTACGGATATAGCCGAATTGATTCACGAGGTCCCTGAAGATGCCGGAACAATCATCAATCACCTGTCGATCGGAAGAGCGGCAGCGGCTTTCCGTATCCTGGACTTTCCTCTCCAGGAAGATGTAATGCACACCTTGTCGCCCGCAAAAATAGCAGAGCTCATGAACGAGCTGCCTGCCGATGACCGTACCGCCTTCCTGGAGGAGCTTCCCAGCGAAGCGGTAAAAGAACTGATCAAACTGCTGGACCCCGAAGAACGGCGAATCACCCTTTCCCTCCTGGGTTACAAGGAGAACAGCGTGGGTCGTATCATGACGCCCGAATACATTGCCGTGAGGGAGGAATGGACCGTAAAGGAAGTGCTGGAGTATATCCGGGAACACGGCAAAGACAGTGAAACCATTGATGTAATTTATGTGATCGATGAAAAGGGACAGTTGCTGGACGACTTCCGGATACGCGAGTTCCTGCTGGTATCACCGGATACGGTGGTACATACCCTGATGGACGACCGCTTTGTGTCGCTCCATGCGAACGACGACCAGGAAGAAGCCATACAGGTATTCCGGATGGAAAACAGGGTAGCCCTTCCCGTAGTAGACGACCTGGGCGTGCTGCTGGGCATTGTGACCATCGATGATATGTTGTGGATCGCCAACGAAGAACACACAGAAGATATCCAGAAAATTGGTGGTACCGAAGCCCTGGATGAGCCATACCTTGATATGCCCCTGCTACGCCTGGTAAAAAAACGGGTAGGCTGGCTGGTAGTATTGTTTATCGGTGAAATGCTGACCGCTACCGCCATGGGATTTTTTGAAGATGAAATTGCAAAAGCCGTAGTACTGGCGCTGTTTGTACCGCTCATTATTTCCAGTGGCGGTAACAGCGGCTCACAGGCCTCCACCCTCATCATCCAGGCCATGGCCCTGGGCGAGATCAGCGTGGGCGACTGGTGGCGGGTAATGCGCCGGGAAATCATTTCCGGCCTGCTGCTGGGTGGTGTGCTGGGCGCCATCGGCTTCCTGCGCATCCTGCTATGGAACTCCCTGTTCCATACCTATGGCGATCATACTGTGCTGATAGGGGCTACCGTAGGCATTTCCCTGGTAGGCGTGGTGTTGTGGGGAACCCTCTCCGGCTCTATGCTGCCTTTGCTGCTAAAAAAATGCGGGGCCGATCCGGCCACGTCCTCTGCCCCGTTTGTGGCTACCCTGGTGGATGTAACAGGACTGCTCATTTATTTCACCGTGGCATATACACTCATGAAAGGCATATTGTTGTAATGCACCACCACAGCGGGGGAACAGGCTTTTCCTCCGCTAGTAACACACTTCTTTAAGTACTGTGCCCTCCCTGGTTTTCCGCACTATAAACAACCGGTCGTATTCATTCTCCCCTATAACATCCATATGTGGATTGGCTTTCAGGCTGCGCAGGATGGGCACCACCGTGTTGGAATGCCCTATCACCAGGAGATGTTTGCCCCAGTCGCCATGCCGGGTAACCTGGTAAATAAAAGATTCCCCGCTGGTATCCGCCGCATAAAAACAGGTATCAAGATGTAAACGGATACGCACACTATCTGCCGTGGCAACGGTTCTCCTGTAAGGTGTAAAGTAAATTTTATTTAACCCCGAATCTTTCAGCAGCCGGTATAAAGCCCCTGCCCTGTCCCGGCCGGCCGCCGTTAAAGTAGAATCCGGGCCCGGGTTTCTTTCTGCGTGCCTGATCACATAAAAGGTGCCTGTTAAAAAGGTAGTGTCTTCGGATACCGGTACCGGCTGACGCACGGGCCGTTTGGGCTTACAAGCGGCAAAGGAAAGGAAGGAAAGCAATAATGGCAGTATACGCATAGAACGGATTTAAGGCAGATGACCGCGTTACGTCCATCCAAAACTTACGGCAATTTATGATTAAACCGTTACATTTATTCCCCAACAAAATAATGAACCGCTATGAGAAAATGGGTACTGCCCGCCATTATTTTTTTATCAGCCAACCGCCTCTACGCCCAACAGGCCACGCCGCTTACGGTAGAAAAGATCATGCGCGATCCCAAATGGATGGGAACTTCTCCTGACAACGTTTTCTGGAGCCCCGACAACCAAACGGTTTACTTCAGCTGGAACCCCGACAAACAACTGAGTGATTCCCTTTATTATGCCGGCGTGAAGAATAACACGCCGCGGAAAACCGCTGCGGAAGAGCGTTCGCTGGTTAATGCCAAAGCCGCCGGCGCATGGAATACCAACCGGTCGTTACTGGCTTATTCTTATGAAGGCGATATTTATCTGCTGGAGATAAAAACCGGGAAAACCACGCGTATCACCAATACCAAAGCCGTTGAGTTTGATCCGGCATTCAGCTTCGGTGATAAACAGGTAGTGTTCCGGCAAAACCGCGACCTGTACGGATGGGACAAAGCCTCGGGCCTTATCAGCCAGCTCACCAGCTTTGAAACCGGCAGCAAACCAGCAGATAAAGACGACAGCAAATCCGGCAACGAAGAAGAGCAATTCCTGAAAGCCCAGCAGTTGGAACTGATGCAGATAGTGCGCGATAAGAAAACAAAAAGAGATGCCGCCGAAGCCTTTGATAAAGCACATGATCCCAAACCACTGAGATCACTGTATCTGCAAAACAAAAGACTAAGGGATGTACAGATCAGTCCGGACGGGCGTTTCATCACATACAACCTGTTCACCGCACCTGCCGAAGCCCGCAATACCATTGTACCCGAGTTTGTAACAGCTTCCGGCTTCACCACCGATATTGCTGCACGTGATAAAGTAGGCGCGCCACAGGGCAGCTTTAACACCTTTATCTACGACCGGCAGCGCGATACCGTACTTCCCATTAAAACAACAGATCTCCCCGGCATCAAAGACCAGCCCGATTACGTAAAAGACTACACGAAAAAAGACACCCCCAAAGTCAGGGAAGTGATCGTGAATGGTCCTTACTGGTCGGATAAAGGCACCCACGCCATTGTAGACATCCGCTCGCAGGACAATAAAGACCGCTGGATCGCCTTGCTGGACGGAGCTACCGGCACACTAAAAACCATTAACCGCCAGCGGGATGAAGCCTGGATAGCCGGTCCCGGTATTGGCTGGAGCATGGGCGGCGGCAACCTCGGCTGGATAGATGAAAACACCTGCTGGTTCCAGTCCGAAGCCACCGGCTACTCGCACCTGTACACCGCCAATGTGAATACCGGCGATGTAAAACCGCTTACCAGCGGCAATTATGAAGTACAAACCGCACAATTATCTCCCGATAAAAAATATTTCTATATTACCACCAACGAGGTACATCCCGGTGAACAGCAATATTATCGTTTAGCCGTTGCCGGTGGAAAGGCAGAAAGGATCACCACCATGCCCGGCGCCAATGAAGTAAGCATATCGCCGGATGGCAAATGGATCGCTTTCCGTTATTCTTATACCAACAAACCCTGGGAATTATATCTGCAACCAAATACACCGGGCTCAAAACCCACACAGGTAACCCACCTGGCACAGTCCGATGAATTTAAATCGTATGCCTGGCGCGATCCGCAGGTGATTACATTTACCGCCCGCGACAACCAGCCCGTATATGCCCGCCTCTATACGCCCGACCCGGCAAAGAATAACGGCGCCGCCGTGATCTTCGTTCATGGCGCCGGCTATTTACAAAACGCGCATAAATGGTGGAGTTCCTATTTCAGGGAATATATGTTCCATAACCTGCTTACCGATAAAGGCTATACCGTACTGGACATGGATTACCGCGGCAGCGCCGGCTACGGCCGCAACTGGCGTACCGGCATTTACCGCCACATGGGAGGCAAAGACCTCGACGATGAAGTGGACGGTGCAAAATATCTGGCAGAAAAATTGCAGGTGGACGCCCGTCGTATTGGTATCTACGGAGGTAGTTATGGCGGCTTTATGACGCTGATGGCCCTTTTCACCCAGCCAGACGTATTCGCATCCGGCGCCGCATTGCGGTCGGTAACGGACTGGGCCCATTACAATCATGGCTATACGAGCAATATACTGAATGAGCCATTTACCGATAGTATTGCCTACCGCAGGTCTTCCCCGATTTATTTTGCCGGGGGCCTGAAAGGCAAACTGCTGATGTGTCATGGCATGGTAGATACCAATGTGCATTTCCAGGATATTGTGCGCCTGTCACAACGACTGATAGAATTGGGAAAGAATAACTGGGAACTGGCGGTGTATCCCGTGGAAGATCACGGATTTACTACGCCCAGTAGCTGGACAGATGAATATAAAAGAATACTTTTGCTCTTCGAGCGTACGCTCTTGAAGAGATGATTGCATTTTAATTTTTTTTAT
>NZ_DATMTE010001102.1:0-4351 GCF_035564935.1 Chitinophaga sp.
AAATATTCCAGGCGAGGATGAAAGGTATTTTCAAAAAGAATGAGGATATCACTTCTACCAATCCTATCGCTGTAGGGGATATAGTGGAAATTGTGGAAGATGATAGCGATGCCAGCGCCAAAAATGCCATGATCACGGAAATAGGCGCCCGGAAGAATTATATAGTGCGCAGTTCTCCTCACGGTAAAAACAAAAAACATATAGTAGCCGCCAATATGGACCAGGCGATGCTGGTGTGTACAGTAAAGGAACCTCGTACCTCGCAGGGCTTTATTGACCGTTTCCTGGTTACCGCTGCAGCCTATCATATTCCCGTAATACTGGTTTTCAACAAGCAGGATATTTACAGGGAAAAGGAAAACGAAAAATTTGAAGAGCTGGCGGAGCTCTACACCGATATTGGCTACCAGGTATTATTGATCTCTGCCGTTAATGGCAACGGAGTGGATGACGTAAGAGCATTACTGAAAGATAAGGTCACTTTAATGGCAGGACATTCCGGGGTGGGCAAGTCGTCCCTGATCAATGTACTCATGCCCGGCCTGGAGCTCAGAACCAAAGCTGTGAGCGGTTGGAGCGGCAAAGGATTGCATACCACTACCTCTGCTGAAATGTACGACCTGCCTTTCGGAGGTTGTTTGATAGATACCCCCGGTGTCAGGGAATTTGGTATCGTAGACATTTCAAAGCCGGAACTCTCCCATTATTTCCTTGAAATGCAACCCTATATTTCTCAATGCCAGTTTAATAACTGTTTGCACATTAATGAACCCGGCTGCGCCGTGAAAGCAGCTGTAGAGGAAGGGATTATTGATGCAGACAGGTATGTGAGCTATGCTACCATCTTGGAAACAATTGAAGAGGAACAATACTGATCAGCCTTTTCCCGGTTTACTTAATTCGTCCAGTACTTTTTCAGCGCCCCAGTTACGCCTGGGTTGCGGACAGCCTTTTTTTTGTGTTCTGCAGCCGGCAAAAACGAGCATTGCCAACAGGGCCAATAGGATCACCTTACGCATAGGATAGGTTTAAAACAGGCGCATTTGTTTGCCTGCCTTACGGTTATGTTGCTTTATATCTTTCGTGTAGTAGTTGGAAGCGGGGCATCCTGTTTTTTGCGATGAACAGCTGGAAAACAGGATGCTCCCCAATATCAGCAGGCATAGTAATATTTTCATAGGAGGGTATTTGCCTGCAATATAATAATTTTCTATAACATGACTGTTATGGCTCCTTTACTTCCTCTGCCTGCTGGTACCAGGATGCGTACATGTTGTAGTTTTTGGAGATACGGTTAATTTCTCCGCTGATAAGGGCCATATCAATATCTTTCACCTTACGGGCAGGCACACCGGCGTAAATGGTACCGGGTTCTACATGTGTATCGCTCAGTACTACGGCGCCCGCAGCAATAATACTGTTACTGCTTACGCGGGCATTGTCCATCACAATAGCGCCCATTCCTACCAGTACATTGTCTTCAATAGTGCAGCCATGGAGAATGGCATTATGGCCTATAGACACATTATTGCCTACTATAGTTTTGGTTTTCTGGTAAGTGCAGTGAATTACCGCACCATCCTGTACGTTCACGTTTTCGCCGAGGCGGATACTGTTTACATCGCCGCGAACAACAGCATTGAACCATACTGTACAACCTTTACCCATTACTACATCCCCTACTATGGTAGCATTAGGGGCCACGTAACAGTCTTCAGGAATTTGAGGAGTAACTCCGTTCAGTGGAATAATGTGCGCCATAATTAAATGTTTTAGTGCTTATGCTACAAATATAACAATTACTAATTAGCAGTTGTTTTCTAACTTCGCAAAGAATAGCGTAGTTAGTGATATGAATAACAGGCAACTTTTTTTGCAGCATGTAGCGCAAACCTCCGATGCCCCTCTGGCATTGGAAATAGTGAAAGCAGAAGGCATGTATATGTGGGATGTGAACGGAAAGCGGTATCTCGATCTCATTGCCGGTATCAGTGTATGTAACGTGGGGCATTGCCATCCCGCTGTTGTAAAGGCTATCCAGGACCAGGCGCAGCAATATATGCACCTGCTGGTATATGGAGAATTTGTGCAGTCGCCCCAGGTGGCCTTTGCCAGCCTGCTTACGGCGCATTTGCCCGAACAGTTAAACTGTGTATATTTTACCAATTCCGGGGCGGAAGCCGTGGAAGGCGCCATGAAACTGGCCAAGCGGTATACCGGGCGCCATGAAATAGCGGCCTTTAACCGTAGTTATCATGGTTCTACGCAGGGCGCCCTGAGCATCCTCGGAGATGAATACTGGCGCAATGCCTACCGGCCCCTGTTGCCGGGAATACAACACCTGGAGTATAACAACTTTGCGTCACTGGAGCTTATTACGGAAAAGACCGCAGCAGTGATAGCAGAAAGTGTGCAGGCGGAAGGCGGCGTTATAGTACCGCAACGGGAATGGCTACACGCATTGCGGGCAAAATGTTCCGCTACAGGAGCACTGCTGATACTGGATGAAATCCAGTGCGGTTTTGGGAGAAATGGTACGCTATGGGCTTTCGAACAGTTCGGGATTGTGCCCGATGTTTTACTGCTGGGTAAAGCGCTCGGCGGAGGAATGCCTTTAGGCGCCTTTATTGCCTCCCGCGATATTATGTGGACGCTGACCAACAACCCCGTACTAGGTCATATCACCACTTTTGGTGGCCACCCGGTTAACTGTGCGGCAGGTCGCGCCGGCTTCCAGGCACTGCTGGACCAGGATCTCTTACCAACAGTGCATACAAAAGGACAACTGTTCCTGGAACACCTGAAACACCCTGCCATAAAATCGGTACGCTCACTGGGTTTAATGATGGCAGTAGAATTTGAAAGCTTTGCCGTAAATAAAAAAGTAATTGATTATTGCATCGATAAAGGAGTGCTTACCGACTGGTTCCTTTTTGCCGCCGAATGTATGCGCATTGTACCTCCATTGATCATTACGCCCGAAGAAATTAAAGGGGCCTGCAGCATTATCTGCGAAGCGGCAGATAATATATAGTAAGGACTACTTACTACTGAATCATGAATTTAACCTGCTGAAAGTAAGTGTAACCCTTTTGGAGAATAGTTCTATAGTGTCATTGCCAAGGAAAGACAGATAATAGTAGTATTTTCCCTGTGCTGTTATTTCGTGAAGATTGTTGTTGTATTTAAATCTTCCCCGGTAAAACTGATCAAGCGTACTGCTGTCTGCTGTTCTTTCGGGATGAAAGGAAAAACTGGTAATAGTTGCCTGGTGAAATTCTGCAATGATTTTAAAGTCGTCGTTTGTAAACCTTAACTGTAGCAGCTTTTCTGCCGGGTCCAGTTTTATTTTTATGCATTGATAGTCATTATGCAGATCATAATAATTACCATCTATTTCACCCTGCAGGATGCTTTCAAATAAGGGCGTATGTGTTACATCTTTCATGAACAACCCGTTAAAACTGTAATTTGAAACTACCGAATACACCAAAACGTTTGTTGGCAGGTTCACCCGGTGTTACATCCGGCGTTACTCTCCATATAAAATCTACCCGCAGGAATTTAAAGATATTTTCTATCCCGGTACCCAACTCAAGGTAGGGATCGCCCTGCAGGGTTTTGAATGCGAAACCATTGTTAAGGTTCAGCTGTTTGTTGGATTCAGACAACGAGCCTATCACCCCTTTGGCGGTCCAGAATTGCCGCCATTTCAGCTTTTTAATCAGCGGGATATAACCAAAAATGCCATTGCCAATGGTATGTTCCACATTAAACCCGGCATATTGATCACTGATGAACTCGAAGCGGTTCATCATGTTGAATGCATATTTGTTGTAGTAGTAAATTTCGTTACCCGGATGTACTTCGAGTGAAGTATAAGGCACGGTACCAAAAATTTTACCGCCAAAAACATTATAGTAGAAAGAACCGAAAGGCGGCAGCTTTACATAGTCAGACACACTGAGTGTAACACGCTGATATTTTTGTCCGCTGTTAGCAACACCGGGTATGCCTGCTGCTAATTTCAGTTCAGCAATAGGGTATTTACTGCCAAGACTGATCCGGTAATAATTTCCTTCCAGGAACTGTTCATGGAAAGCATAACGGAGTTTTACTTCTACTTCCGTGCTGGTCAGCGGATCGCGCCCGTTGGGTGCTTTCGGATAAAACGCAGCAGTGGGAAGCGGTTCAAATGGTCGTACCTGTTTGTGCGTTAGCGAAATCTGGTGGGAGAAACCGCTATAGTATTCTTTGAAAAACTCAAAACGTTTTTCATCCACCATTAAAAATTTCTGTGGCACACCGTTTTTCCGGATAGCAAGCGTAAAAATATTATCTGTACCTACTT